>JACOZA010000084.1 GCA_016181565.1 Candidatus Sungiibacteriota bacterium | reverse complement strand
CCAGTTTAAGGCGGTTACCGTTGGGATATTACTTTCCGAGGCAAAGGAACCGGCCCTGACACCAATTTCCGCCTGGTCCAGTTTTGCAGGAGTCCAGGGTTGATTGTCGGCGGGGTCGAGCTCATCGATTCTTAGGTAGCCCCGGTAGGCGGTGGTGAAGGTTTTTGCCAAGGGGAAGTCAGTGCCGCTGGAACGGATGATGAGATCGTTGGCGGTGCTGGCAGGGGCGGAACCGCCCATCTTGACCACGACCACGAGCGCCGCCGGGCCTGCCTCGGCAAATTCCCCCGCGGTGGAAGTTGCGGCAGCGTGCTGGTACGTTTCCGCGGCGAGGGGGCCCGGAGCTGTTGCGGTGGTGAGATCAGCGTCGTGGGGGGTCTCATCGACATCCGCAAACGTTCCGTTCCAGCTCTGGTGGGCAGGATCAGTGCTATCTGCCCGCGGGGCGAGGCGGATGATTCCTCCACCAGCGGGCCAGGAATTATTGAGCGCGCCAGCGGGGGTATTAACTTTGAAATCATCCACGTAAACCGGGACCGCAGTCCCCGCGAGGTATGAATGTCCAACGGTAAGGCCGTAGAGTGACACATTACCTGCAGCAACGGTGGAGGCTGAAATGGCTCCATCATCAATGCGGAATTCATATACATCATTCGCATCGAGATCACCTCCCGATGTATTCACAACGATGTGGAGTGATACGTCGTGCCACTCGTTGGGGGGAGGTGCAGGGATCTCTGCAAAAAGCGTTCCGGCTCGATCAACGAATTCGAAGTTTCCGGAGGGATCAAGGCGCAAGATCGCAACCGCAGTCCCGCGGTATCCCACAAAACTCACGATGGGCTTGGCCTGACTCGGCCCAACGCCCGCCCAGCGGAAACTGAAGCGGGCATAGATGTCACTACCACCCACGTTTTGAGGCCGAACTGCATTTGCCAGGCTATTGAGGTGGAGAGCAAATGAGCCTGTCTTAACCGGCGACGTTACGAGATTCGTGTTGTCTCGATAATCAATCCACTCGATGGTATCGCCCATCTCGAATCCCGAATGGAAGGTCCGTGCGGCGTGAGAATAGGACGGCAAACCGAAAAGAAGCACAAAGCTGGCGAGCAGCGTTGCTGCCTTAATGGTTGTTGCTCGAGAGAGGAGACCGCGTAAAGATTCGCGGGAAGTAGGCATGGTGAGAATTCCGCTTGCGTTGATATCTCACCAAGGGTAGCAAACCCTTACGGGAATTCAAGTGATCGGATCTGGCCGCCGAGCGAAGCGAGGCGGCTTCCTCTGGCTTGCCTTTTACTAAAGTGTCCCCTCGGAAGGAATCGAACCCTCATCAACGCCTTAGAAGAGCGTTGCTCTATCCATTGAGCTACGAGGGGGCGAGATGTAACGGGGCAAGTTGAACTACAGGGGCAAACTTTGGCAGGCGGGGAAGAGCGCTACTTTATCCATTAAGCTGCGGGGACTCTCCTTCGCTCCGGATTTGCTATCGGAGCTTCGGAAGAGCGTGAAGGGGCGCTAATAATATCTTCTCGCCCGCCCGAAGCTCAAATCGTATTTGAGCAGAGGAGGAAGCTGCGGGGGAGATTGGTGCGGACAAAACCCTTCAGCCCGGCGCACAAAAGGAATTTTTTGGCAAGGAGATTATATCCGGCTTCTCATTTCGAATCAACCGGAGTCACTGAAATGCGGGTGGTGTGGTAATCGTCGTGGAAGCCGTGAATGTGCCTTCCCGCTTCTTCAAAAGTTTCATAAGATCGTCCAGGGCAGACAAGGATAAACTTTTGGGCATTAACCCTTCCTGGCGAATCGGGACATTTACAGACCGATAGGTATAAAAGTAGTATACCGCCGCCGCTGACGCCAAAACAGCCAGAAATGCAATAATGAGAAACCAAGCACCAACGCGAGCTATCTTCAAAATATCCCACCGAAGTTGAAAAGGTTTTATAAATTTTATTCCGAAGCGCATACTACTCTGCCGTATATGTTTTTACTGTTACCGTCGCTCTTATTTCGGGGGGGTTGGTCTTTTGGGACTCTGTACCGATCCGGTCTTCAACGCCTATGGATTGCGGACTTAAGCGCTCGAGCCAATAATTCTCGACTTCGAAATAGATCGGGGCGTTTTCCAGCAAGCGGACGAAAGAAATGACGTGAGGATATGTCCCCACCACACTGAAACGAAATCGAGCGAAATTGTCCTTGGTTTCGATCACATTGACCTCAATTCCGACACTGGCTGTTTTCGCCATACCTTCAGCGGTTTCAATAATCCGCAGGGGCTCCTTCTCGGAAAAGAAATAATTATGTATGGCGGCAAGTTCCTGGGAGCGCTTGGCCAAAGTTTCTTCTTCAATTCGAGAATTCTCGAGACGCTTATCATTCAAAAAGAGCCCCCGGCGGGCGGTCTCGATCTGATTCGCCGAATCTCTTATCTTTGTAAAAAAATAAAACGGCAGAAGATAGAACGTCACGGGAAGAACGATCACGGCCATCGCCAGTGCAAGATAGAATTTTGATACGGCGCTGAAGCGTATTTTCATCGTAGGGTAATATCCAGCCGGAATGGGTTATTTGACTCTTTGACAATGTTCGAGATGGGAGATTTTATGTCAGCCACAAATGGGAGGCTCTGCACGGAAGCAACCGTTTGCAGAAGGTCCTCGCGTTTTCTGGCGATTCCCTCAATCCCGATTTGCTTTTTTACGGCATCGACGCGGACCGCATTAATATCCGCCCCCGGCGCAACAACAGCGAGAATACTTTCAACAATATCCCCGGGTCGTGCCCCGCGGGAGAGGTAACGCTGGAGTAGCTGAATCTCCTTATTCGACTGCAGAGCCAGGCGTTCCAACTCCAAGGCATGCACAAGACGCGGATCCTGCTTTGATTGAGATCCCTCCGCCCCAACATTTTTCTCTTGCAGTACCGTCATGAAATATGACGGCAGAAGAAAGCCAGCTTGCAGAAAAACAAGGAAAAGCAGCCGTACGACAAAACGAACCAGCACTCGCCGTGCCCGCTCATACACGAATCGCTCCTTATCAGCCGCCGAGAGAACATTTAACTGCAGCATAGATTTAGAGAATTTGCCTAAGCGCTAACCCGATTGCGGTCGTATAGGCGTGCGCCTGATTCGCCGGAATCGGCGGGAGCCGCTGTCCCATCTGCGGCAAGACCCGGGAAAACGGACTCACTTTCTCCACCGTCACTTTTACTCCCCGAGAAATATATGATTCGATGCCAATCAGATTTGAATCGCCTCCGGTCAAAAGTATTTTTTCGATGCTGTTCTGCAAATCGCCGCGGTCTTTCTTGTGATCACGGTAGAATTCGATGTGGCGCATGATTTCCTCCAGCAAGAGGCGGAGCGGCTGCATCAGGGCGCGCGCGACATTCCCGCCTTCTTTCTTTAAATCAAGGCCGGCGGTAACTTTCAACTCGCGCGCACGCTCCAAAGAAACATTCATCGCCTTGGCAATTTCTGCTTCAAAAGATTGACCGGATACGGACATGGTGGAAGTGTGAATAATTCCTTCTCTGGTCATCAGGACAAAACTCGTTCGGGTTGCTCCAATGTCGATTATTAACACCGGATCAAGATTTCCTCGGTCAATCAATGCGCGCGCGATCGCCTGCGATTCTAGTTCAAGCGCCATCGGGACATACCCCGCTTCGCGGAGAACCGAGGTGTAAGAATCTACGATACCGCGCGGATACGCCAGCACCAAGACATCCACGTGATCAGAGTGGCCGGCAGACACCACCTCTTCAAAGTCAAAGTAAATTTCCTCGACGGGCAAGGGAATGGCGCCCTCGAGTTCCCAGCGCACGGCGGCATCGATATTCTCGGATTTCGGCCGGGGAATGCGGAGAATTTTGATAAATCCTTTCTCCTCCGGCAACGAGGCAACGACAAACCGATCAGTAACCTTATGACCGTCGTTCGTCTTCAAATTCGCGAGGATGCCCGCGAGTTCCTTCGGCTTCTCAATACTCCCGTTCACCATAACACCCCCCGCGAGATCTGCGCTCCCAATATAGCGAACACCGATCGACTTGCCCCGTTCATCAAAACGAATGAATTTAACCGAGAGATCTGATAAATCAAGCCCGATAACCGGGAGTGAGGCCAGCGCATGCGCCCAGGTTGTAATAAAACTGCTCCGGAACATTTTTGCGGCGTGGAAAAAATTCGTGTAAAAATCGGCTGTAGTCTACAGTATACCACCCTGGGAGTGGACTCCCATCGGCCGAGCGTGAAGCCGAGTCTGACTCGGCTAAGCGCCTGTGCCCGCGGGGTTTACGGCACTTCCTTCCAACTCTTCACCACCCAGTTCGCAGTCGGACCAGAAGTAAAATCAACACTGGCAAGCCCTGTTTCATACGTTACGGTGGAATTATTCCCAACAATTAACCCATCCGCGGTGGCCTCGCGAAGATCCAAACCATTCCCGATGTCAAGTGTTCCGTTCGGCGCATAGAATATCGCTCCCGTCGCGCTGTTGCCCAAGGAAAGGGCTGTACCCGGGCCATAGGTTGACAAGAGCATCAGATAGCTCGCTGCATTGCCCGAACCCTTAAGAACTACCGTGTTCCCGATCGACACTGATCCATCCACAATAATCATGCCGCTCAAGGCACCGTAGGCGGATGAAAGCTGGATGGTGTCACTGTTGCCAAACTGTATCGTACCTGTCACCCAGAGCGTACCCGTGACGGTAAGCGTGACGTTATTGCCGAGTATTAGGTTGCCATTGATTTTCTTGGGTCCCAAACTGACTGATGTATTGCTGCCGATGGTGTAGCCAGCCAGCGTTCCTCCAGCAGCGGCGTCAGTCTCCCAATCAGTAATTTGCTGATCGGTAATGGGAAACGGTTCTGCGGCCAAGGTCGTGGTTGTGGCCACGGTTGTGGTCGCGGTGCAACCTGTCATGGTGGTGACATAAGTAGCCGTCCCGTAGACTATGCAATTCTGGAAGCTTTGGGCTCTCGCGTCACCATCAACTTTAATGTTCTTAATGAGATGTGCGCCTGAAACTTGTGCGGTCCCAGTAACCTCGGACTGGTTTGACCCTCCGCCGTTTATATCGCCATTAGAAAATACGTTGCCGATAATCTTCGTATTATTGCCCATAGTGAGACCCACCTCGCCAATCTGCACCCCGTAATGAAATCCGATGCGAGTGCTTTCCGTCGTAATCACCGCTTGTAAGGAGCGGCGATAAAGGTTGGACTCCAGGCCCTCTGCCGTAATAGTTCTTGTCGGACCGGAAACTGCGATCGTGATAGTTCCAGTCGCGGTTCCGGTGGAAATGGCTTCACCGCTATTAATTTGTTTCCCCGTCACGTGCCGGTACACCGCATCTTCGATACCGCTTTCCGCCCCGTAGTAACTTCGGACCGAAGAACTAAAATTTCTTGTGATTTTCACTTCCCGCAGCGTCACGAAAACAAAACCCGCGAGGATAATCGCCGAGATCGCAAAAACGAAGATCACGGTCGTCAGCGCCGCAAAGCCCCCCCTCGGCCGCAGGTGCCTGCGAGAGCGAAATAGAAGCAGCAGAATATATTTTGCCGATGATGTCTGCCGACTGTCTGATGCCCGATTCATGGTTTCTATTTTCAGTTAATAATTCCCCCTTAGACTGTAACTCGCCTGCACCAACGACGACGTTTCGAGCGCTCCCACAGCGCGCGAGCGCACCTCAAGCATCACTTGTACGGACTCACGCGAGCCGGCCAGAACCCTAGCGGCATTGAATTGTGTAACTCGGGCACTTTCGGATGTCAGCGGAATGGCTGAAGCACCCTCGCGTTTTACATACAGCCGCTCGTTATCAAGATAAAAATCGACAAACGAATGGGTTTCGTTGGTAAGAGGATTTAATGGCGTTTCCAGGGAAAGCTGATGAGTATTGGCGTCGAAGACCGTAGCGGGCGTATAGATACTCCTGGCTGCCTGTATTTCTCGCGAGATTGTCTCCATGGCTACCCGCATATTTGCAACGACATCGCGCTCGCCCTGCAATCGGCGATAGACAAATACCAGCGTCAGAAGCGATTGAATCAAAAACACCGAGATAATCACAAGCAGCGCGACGTAGACCAGCAGCTCTATGGCAGTAAAGCCGCGATTCACTACTGCTCTTACATGTAAACTTCGACGCATAGTCATACTAGTTCTGCAAAAAGTTGGAAAGATAGCCGACTGCGCTTCTTGAACTTGTCGCATTGCGGCTTCTCCACGAAACGGTCACGATTACTTTACGTGTTCCAGTGTCGAGAGTACCGGAAGGAGAAATCTGGTCATTGGCATTGCGGTTCACGGCCTGAAACACAATCGTTCTAAAATATCTGCCGTTAATGTTGGACTGAACGGTGGCTGTTAAATCCCACAGGCTCCCGACCCCCACGCTTAAAAAATAGTTTGTATCATTCGCCAGGTTTGCGATGTTGGCGTTCCAGCTCTGGTCGCGAAGCGCGCGCACCCCCTCCAATCCCTCCTGCAGAAGGAAGGAAGCCTCCAGGGCATTCTTTTCGTCTTGAAGCAGCCGCAATGAGATACGAGCGACTTCACCGAAACTGACGATGGCAATGGAAACCATCGCCGCCACAACCACAATCTCAACTAAACCAAATCCTCCCGCTCTATAGGTTTGAAAATTGAAAATTGAAAATTGAAAATTATTTCTCATTGTATAGTCATTATGCCACCAAACGGCCCGACGGTAACATTTCCGGCGCTGTCATAACGCGCGATTTCCTTCCCATCAATGAGAATAATTACCCCTTTATCATTCGTGCGCCGGTCGCGATCAATCGAGAGCGTCGTAGCCGAGAAATCAATGGATATGCTGTGTATACGAAGCCTTTGGTTGCTTCCATTGACCGCCACGGTACCGCTCCAATCGAAAACGGTCTGCCCGCCATCAAAATAACCCTCCATCACAATATCCTCTATGGTGTCAGGGTTCGGCGGGTTTAAAAATTGGAGCCGCAACGTGGTCGCTCCCTGAATACTCCAGCCCAGAGCGAAATTTACATGTCGGGTGTCAATGAGACGGCCCAGGGTCGGGGGAAGAGCGTCGGCTGCGGCGCGCGCCTGTCCCGAAGGCTCAACGGTGATCACCTGGGTGGACTGCGGACCGCCCCCGGCGGTGAGCGTGACGGAACCGCTTTCGGATGTGTTCCCCGTGAGACGGTCAAAAATGACATCTATGCCGCCGCCCGCCAGCGAAACATTGGACGCGACAACTCCTGAAGGAAAATCTGTCGTTTCATTCGTCGAAGACGCCGTATAGACAGCCCCGCGAAAGAGTATGATGTGATCCGTCTCGATCCGCACGCCATATTGATAACTTGTTTCAGACGCGAGGGTTTTCGATTGGGCGAGCCGGAGCGTGGAGAGAATTTGGCGAACCGCGCCATCCAGTTGCGCCGATGTTCTAAAACGCGAGAACGCCCCCAAGACGATTGTGCCCAAAATCGCCAACGCCGCCAGTGTTACCAGCACTTCGACCAGGGTAAACCCCGTTACTTGACCGCGGGACATTATACCCGGCAGTCGAGTCTGACCCGACCGCGGCAAGACCACGGGGCCTTCAAGCAACGGGGCAAGAGCAGAAAGCGCACGCTGGCCCTGTGATTCTGCCGGCATATTAGATTCCTGCCATGGACGAATAAAGCGGCTGGATCATCGAAATTGCAAAAAGGCCGACAATCGCGCCAATCACAATCATCATCAATGGCTCAATAATGGAAGAAAGGTTCTTGGTGGTGTTGTTGACATCCTCCTCATAAAAGAGCGCTATGCGGAGCAGCATCCGCGAGAGCGTTCCCGTTTCTTCGCCGACAGAGATCAGCTGGAAGACAAGTGGCGGATAAAGATCCGGCCAGGTGCGCAAAATTTCTGAAAAAGGCCGGCCTTTTTCAATCTCGCCGACGGAGGCCCCGAGCGACTCCTGGAAACGGGCGTTGCCGACGACTCTCCCCGTAATCTCCAGGGATCTTGTAATCGAAAGACCCGCGGAAATCAGCGAGGCAAGCGTCCTCGTCATGCGAGCGATGTTTAACTTCTTGGTCAGAGGGCCAAAGACCGGAAGTCGAAGGAAGATGATTCCCCATACCCGCTTCCCGGAATCGGACCTAAACCAAAGGTAGAAAAGATATATGACTATCAACAGTCCGCCCAAGGCAAAGAAAATATAGTTGGTCGCAAACTCGCTCGCCGCGATGATCACTCTGGTTGTCAGGGGAAGTTTAATTCCGAGTTCTTTAAACGTCTGGGTTAAGGTTGGCACAACATAGATCAGCATCAGTACGCCGATCGCAATCAAGGCCATGAAGACAATCGACGGATACATCATCGCTCCCCGCACTTTGCGCCGAAGGTCATAATCGCGTTTCATCTGGCGCGACAGCAATTTCAGTGACTTTTCAAGCTTCCCGGACACTTCTCCGGCCTCAACCATGTGAATGAAAAGGTCTCCGAATATCTTGCGATGCGATTCGAGACTTTGAGAAAATGAAACGCCGCCCAGGATACTCTCGCGGACACCGCGGATAATTTTTTTGAATTGCCGACTGCGCGTCTGCTCCTCCTGGGCTTCAAGCGCGCGCGTCATGGAGAGTCCCGCCCCGATCATGACCGCAAGATTCCGCGCAAAAACTATCCGCTCCAACAGTGAGACACCGCCGAATGGCATAGAAGCGATTCTGGCGATGTGGGCAAGGGGTGATATGCGGGTCCTGGCGCTGACCAGCAAGAACCCCTCGTCTCGCAGGGCTTTGGCAAGCGCTTTTTCATCCGGCACCTCACGGTCGCCTTTCTGGGTGGCTCCCGCTCGGTCAACTGCGGTGTAGTGATACAACATGCTGGTTATTCACTCGTTACCCTCAAGACTTCTTCAAGAGAGGTAATCCCCTCTGCGGCTTTCACAAAACCGTCCTCTAACATTGTCAGCATCCCCTCCTTCCTTCCCTGCTCTTCAATCTGATCGGCGGTGGCATTTTTCATAATCAGCTCCTGAATAGCCGAGCTTATCTGCAGCACTTCGTGTATCCCAACACGTCCATGATAGCCGTCGGGGCATTGGTCGCTGGGTTTGGGGTGGCCCCACTCGATTGTTTCAATTCTAGCTTTGGCGTCGACAATCCGCTCGTGCTTTAGGGCTTCAAGGATTCTATCGAGATTGACTTGTTTTGACATCGTGGCCAGCTCCGCATCCGTCAGCGGCCGCATCTCTTTTTCGCCGCAAAGTGTCCGCACCAAGCGCTGCGCGATAATAGCGTTCACGGTCGAAGCAATCAAAAACGGCTCAACATGCATATCGAGAAGCCTCGGCAGCGCCCCGGAGGCGGAGTTGGTGTGCAGGGTGGAAAGCACGAGGTGCCCAGTCAGGGCAGCGTTGATGGCCAGCCCGGCTGTTTCATTATCGCGAATTTCGCCGACCATAATGATGTTAGGGTCTTGACGCAATAGAGCTCGAAGCCCGTTCGCGAAACTAAGTCCGATTTCTGGTCGCACCTGTGTTTGATTGACCCGGGGCATACGATACTCAATCGGATCCTCAACCGTAGAAATGTTTACGCCGGGAGTATTCAGCATGTCGAGAATGGTGTATAGGGTCGTGGTTTTACCTGACCCCGTGGGGCCAGTAGCCAGAAGTATGCCTGTGGGTTTTCGGATAGCGCGGTGCACCCGCTCCAGCATCTCGCCAAAAAATCCGAGCTTTTCCAGTGAAAAGCCCTGTGCGCCTTCCGGAAGCAGCCGCATGACAATCTTCTCTCCGTCGAAGATGGGAAGGATCGAAACGCGGACGGAAAATTTATATTCGGGCGTTTCAATCTTAAATCTGCCGTCCTGCGGCAAGCGGTGCTCATCGAGTTTTAAATTTGACATCACTTTAATGCGCGCCACAATACCCGGCGCGATTTCTTTGGGCAGCTTCATTTGATCGTGGAGAATTCCGTCCAAGCGATACCGCACAATTACTTCGTGTTCCTGCGGTTCGATATGAATGTCCGAGGCCTGCTGTAAAATCGCGTGGCGAATGACCGAGTCTACGATCCGGATCACCGGGAGGTCCTCCGCCATTTTCTTTAAGTCCTTTTCGCTCGAAAGATCAACGTCCTCGCCTTTGACCACTAACGCTTCGGCGACATCTTTTTTGATTAACTCGCCGAATTCCGCCGCCAAGGATTTTTGATACTGCTGCAGGGCATGCTTGATGGAAGCGGTGCTCGTCAAGCGGGGCAAAATTCGCAGCTCCGTCTTCTTCTTGATGAACTCAATGGTCTGGATATCAGCCGGGTCGATCATCGCCACTTGCAGGTCTTTCCCGTCTAGCTTGAAAGCCACAATGTTATTTTTTTTCGCAATCGGCTCGGGGATAATCGAAAGCACCTTAGGATCAATCGTCTCCTTTTCGAGGTCCACGAAAGGAATGCCGAGAATATAGGCCTCGAGCCGGTGGAGTTCTTCTTCCTGGATGAGACTTTGCGCCAGCAAGACGTCGCGTAAGCGTTTGCCTTTCGCTTTTGCTTCTTTTTCTGCGGCCGCCAATGATTCCTTAGAAACAGTATTCGTGTCTTGGATCAGCGCTTTCAATTGTCTGTCGTGAATCAGGAACATGCGTGCTAGATTAATTTTATTCTAACACACTCCCCTCTCCTCTTGCTAAACCATGGATAATAGTGGCTTAATAATGGCACGCCCTCGTGAGGGATTGGAGATACATCCCGCTAACCAATCCATCAGGCCTCCGTGGCGGAATCGGCAGACGCGCACGGCTTAGGACCGTGTGGGGAAACTCGTGCAGGTTCAAATCCTGCCGGAGGCACCAGAAAGGGTTACGTTTCCCACTAATTACCTAAATATATGAATATGAATCAAAAGGGTTTCGCGAATATTATACTCATAATTTTGGTCGTTGTTTTGGTGGGTGCGTTGGGATATGTGACTTTAGTGAAAAGACTAGCTCCAATCGAACATTCGCAGCCTAACGATTCTCAAAATGCACAATCTCCAACACCAGTAAATACAACCGTAAATTGGCAAGCTTATTTTGATTCTCAAAATCTTCCATCTGCTCCATTGGGTGTCGTACTCCCACAAAACTGTCGTGTTGTGGGGGCTGGAAGCAAAATGGTTGATTTAGCTTACAAGACATTTGCAGGATTCGAGTGGTCGGTGGATTGCGGTTCTCGTAACAACAAGGCGCGCGGAACCCTCGGGCCAGCTCTTGAACAGCAAGGGTGGAAATTTTGTGACAGTCAAACCGCAACCGGTCATTGGTGGAAAAACGGAGTTATCACGGGTATAGCAGAAAGCGCTGGGGCATCTTATCCTTTCAAAGTATGGCAGCAAAGCGGAACTGATTGCCCTTGACTAATTAAGCCGCCAAAGAAAAACTTGAAATTGTCAGCGGTGCGGCTCCGCCGCCTTTCTGAATTTTCGCGGGGGGCTTTCCTCGCCGCCGCAGGCGGCGAAATGCGTTCGAACTAATTCAAGAATACTGCACAAAATAAAGGCTCTCACGACGCACTATTTTAAATTAAGATTAATAAGATAATAAAGTCGGTGTCCACCATGCCCGGTAGTCCTGCCGGCAGGCAGGGAAAACTCGAAGGGAGCGCCGTGGATGATACTACCTAACTAGGTTCACCGCGGGGATTGGGTATAGCAATAATAAATTGAGTTTTTACGCCTAAAGATAATTCGAGTTTCTACTACCGGGTATAGTGATCGGGAAAATCCTCTCGGGGCACCTAGCGGGGTTGGGGAAAGCATAATAAGATGAGAAGGAGAGAATATGATCTTATGAGTCCCCTTTACCAAAACCGCCGCCGGCTAAGCGAGGAGCTTGCGAAACAAATCGCGGAGTTAAATTCGCAGAAATTCTCGCAGCTTGATCGCTTCGCCCTATGGATAAACAAGCAAATCGGATCGTTCCGCTTTTTCCTGCTGCTGCTGGCCTGGACGGTCTTATGGCTCGCCTGGAATAGTTTCGGTCCTGATGCATTAAGGTTTGATCCTTTCCCGGCGTTTGTCCTGTGGCTTTTCATCTCCAACATGATTCAGCTGTTGTTCCTGCCGCTCCTTATGGTGGGGCAAGAGCTGGAAAGCCGGAGATCCGACTTACGCGCCGAGATCGATTTCGAAATCAATCGGCGCGCCGAAGAAGAAAACCGCGAAATCTTAAAACGCCTCGAGGAACAGCAGAGAGAGATTCACCAGCTTCTCAAAAATCAATAAAATAACGCACCACGAAGAGAAGAACCTGAAGAAATGAACTAATCCTCGGCTAGCCGAGGATTAGTTCATTTCTTCAGGGCCTGGTTGCAAGCGCGATACTCTTCGGGATATCATTTGTCAGACAATTGAAAATATGAAATAGTGCCGATGTAGCTCAGTGGTAGAGCAACTCCATGGTGGGACTTATCCCCTGCCCATTGAAAGAGAAATCTTTCGGTGAATCTCGAATAACGGTTAATAGCCCGGATTTATCAAGGAGGTCAAGACCGTGGCGCCTGCCTAGGGCGCCCGAACGACTGACAAGAGAGGTTAAGTCTTTGCAAAAAGATACGCCTAAGATACAGTCTAATCCGCTGATATAAATGAAACGGCGGTATAAAATGAAGGAGTAGGCCGTCGGTTCAATCCCGACCATCGGCTCCAAGATACTAAAAGGTATGCCCTCCCGTACATTCCTCGAAGACGGATATTTCGTGATAAAGAGGATTACGCACGGAAGAAGTGACCGGCGAAGCAAGAGAGTATGACGTTCAGGAATAAACGGGAGGTCATATTTCTTGCTAAATTTTACTCGTTAACACTCTAAAATTTAGAGAAATATGCCACAAGATAATCTCGTTCGCTTCCAGTGTTCCAAGTGCAAACGCTACAACTACTGGACGCATAAAAACCTGCGCAAAGTTGAGCGCAAACTTGCGTTCAAGAAATTCTGCAAGTGGTGCCGCGCGCACACGCCGCATAAAGAAGCGAAAAAGACCTAAAACGTCAGAATAAAAGAGGCCTCCTTATTCGTCTGAGTATCTCTTTGAAGCTGTTATCGAACCATTTATAATGGTTACACAACCATTATGGCTATTCCTTACCCCAATAGAACAAAGGAAGCAGCGGCTCGCTTTAGGAGTGAGGGATACTCAATAAAAGAAGTTTCCCGGAAACTTGGGATTTCGCAAAGCACGTCTTCTCTATGGCTAAAAGGCGCCTTCCTGGATGCCAAAGCTTTAGAGCGGTTAAGGCAAAGACGAATACTAGGATACAAGAAATCTGCACATTGGTGGCGAGTTAAGAAAAACGCAGAAGACATTGAGCATCAAAATTTTGCCAAATCTGTTCTTGCGAAAATTACGGCCAATTCGGCCCATTTTGTCCTCCTCGCATCTATATTGTTGTGGTGTGAGGGCGGTAAGAAAGAAAAAGCTACTTTAAGGTTAATTAACTCTGACCCTAAACTTATTTCGCTCTTTTTATACTCCTTGAGAAACGCGCTCCATCTCGACGAAAAGAAATTTAGAGCAGCTCTTCATCTTCATGAGTACCACAAAGAGATAGAACAGAAATTATTTTGGTCCAAAATTACCAATATCCCATTGCAACAGTTCAGAGCCAGTTATTTCAAGCCACACACCGGAAAGCGTATTCGTAATGATTACCCCGGGTGTATCACTATCATTTATCATGACGCTCTCATTTTCAGAAAATTAAAGGCGGTGTATAATCTCTTACCAGAATACATGGGGGTATAGGTCAGTGGTAGACCGCTTCTCTCCAAAAGAAGATACCTGGGTTCGATTCCTAGTACCCCCGCCTCGATTTTCAGCTTTAAAATTGAATACCGGTTTTTAGATATCGAACATTGACATGAGCACCGAAAGATGCTTTTGTTGGTTTACAAATCTTCGGCCAAGGAGGCCAACCATGCCACTCGTGTTCGTGAGTCGTTCCGAGAAGGTCGATGATGAGATCTTGAAGAAAGTGATGTCCGAGATACCGGGTATCGTTGCGCGGCGGCTCGACGTGCCGCAGCATCCACTGGCACGACTCGTCCCGGGCGACATCGAGGTGAAGCTCCTCGGCTCCCCCTTCGACATCGGCCACTTCGATCTCGAGGTGTACGTGTTCGCGCCCAAGTTCGAGGCTCGCATCCAGAACGGCCAGCTCCGTTCGGATACCATGTCGCAAGACCTCGCCGAGATCATGCCCTCGGGCATGACCGGCTTCGTGTGGCCCGTTCTCGTCGATGCTTTCTTCTCCACCTTCGTCGGCGTGAGGAAGAAAACGCTCCGGGCGATGCTCCTCGAGAGCAACCCCGAAGTGCGTCTCGAGATCGAGAGGGATCTCAGGCGTGCGGACATCGTGGCGTATGTGGAGCAGACTCCCGAAGATCTCGATCAGGTGATGGAGATAGTGCGGGCCATCCAGCCCCACGTCGTCATCATGGGGTGGCATCGGTTCGGTCCTCGGTTCCTCAACCCTCTGAAGGAGCACGGCTGCCAGGTCTGGATCTACACGGCCGACCCCGAGAAGGAAGTCCGCGAGGGAGGAGGCGGGAAGGCCGACCGCATCATCGACAAGTTCAGCAAGGTCAAGCTCGCCGACCTACTCAAGGCGGTGTAGCCGTCGGTGACGTAGTTGTACCGGAGCGGACGCGAAGAAGTCTCGCGTCCGCTCCAGAGTAGTTCTCAACTCATCATCGTGAAGTGAGAACTGCTAGAGAGAAATTAGGAAAATTGTTCGTAACCTCGTAGGTTCCAAACTCGTTCAACAACCGCCGCCTTCGCCTCGCCATAGCTCGGCTTCGGCGGGCAATGCCCACTAGACGAGTGAAGGAGGGCAACAGTTGACTAAATAGCACGAAAGTGCTACAATTGCCACACGGATAGTTTAAGGGGATCGCGGTAATTATGCGGCGCCCCAAGTTGAAAATACAACATAATTTCTAACACCAAAGAAATGGAGGTAGCGATGAAAGGGGAGTGCTTCGTGTTCAGCACGATGGGCTTCGCTCCGCGGAATCTCCGAAGCGTAGTCGCAGCACTTAAGGCAGACGCGTTCCAGCTTGGCAAGCCGCGGCAGTACGTCACGACGATCGTTCCGAACCCCGGTCACGAGAAGGCGGTCAAGCTCATCTGCGAGCGCATCTTCCAGAAGCTGCCGCCCGGGCAAGCGAAGCAGTTCGCGTCGCTTCCTCGTACACCTCTCAACTGATTCAATCACGGGAGAAACTCGAATGGCCAAGATGATTTCGCTGAAGGGCCTCAACAAGGCGGATGTACTGGCGGCGCTCTACAATGCGTCCAAGCCTCTTGCCATGGGGTTCATGCATTACGACCCCAAGCCGATGACGCGGCAGCAGGCCGAGGCACTGCTGAAGCACCAGACCGACTTCGACTACCTGCAGGGTCGAGTCATGAAGGTGGACCTCTCTGAGGACGATTTCTTCGACCCACGCCTCTACGACCGCGACAATGGTCAGGGCGCGGCGGAGAAGGTCATCGAGGCGCTGCGGCGGTCTGGCGACACCAATCCCGCAGACATCCAGGCCGCGCACTACGTGAACACACTGGAGTCGGCCGAGGAAACCGAGGATCGTCTCGGCACTGCGAGTGGTCCGCGCGGGACGGCAGGGAGTATGGCCGTCTTCGAGCTCGGGCTGAAGGACGTGGCGGGTCCGCTGCACAAGAAGGTGCAGGAGGCGCGCAGGAAGCT
>JACOZA010000083.1 GCA_016181565.1 Candidatus Sungiibacteriota bacterium | reverse complement strand
TACAATTACCTCCTCCGCTCCCTGCCAATACGCTGTATCGGGCACTAACGGAACAGTAATACCAGCAATGTCGACGCAGAACTACGAGATTTGCACCTACCTGGAAACAGGGTTGAACTTTGGTGCCGCGGGGATGTATAAGATCTCAAGCACCAACCAGAGTATCTCCGCGACCTGCATCTAGATCACTTAATACCGCGCGTCAGAAAGCGCACGGCGCCCGCGTCGCATTGCCGATGTCAAGCCGATTCAATCAGCGCTTGAAATCTACCGCAACGCAAACAGCCAATCGTATCCCATCTAGATTCAAAAAACCCAGATAAAACACAAATGCCCTGCTATGGGGCATTTTGTGTCTTTGGATCTAGTTTAAGCGAGAGAGCTCCCCCCAATTTATTTCACCCCGTTACAACCGGACGCGCCCCGTGCCTTCAAGCTGGGGAGGAAAACGGAATCCCGATAGCTTTGAAAGCTGGGTTGTAAGTGAGTTCACTTCTCTGTCTCTAGGAGTTACACTTAAATATATCAGACTGGATGATGTCGCAACGATATTGGCGTAAACTCCTTATGTCCATCGCTCATCGTCGTATGATGACTAAAAAAGACTTCACCCCGTTACAACTCGGATGCCCCTCCTTTCAGAGTGGGGAGGAGAAAAGAATCCACAAAGCTTATTGGAAGCCCCGTCCTAAAGGCCGGGTTGTAACGGGTTTCACTCTGATTGAGCTTTTGATCGTAATTGCGATTATTGGTCTTCTGGCCTCAATTGTGTTGAGTTCTCTAAGCACCGGACGATCAAAGTCACGCGATGCGCAGCGAGTTGCGAATCTACAGCAGGTACGCACTGCGCTTGAACTCTACGTCAATACGCAACCTCCGCAGTTGTACCCCGCCGGTTATATTTGTGGTAATGGTACGCAGCAATGTACGTATGCTAATCTGGGTACGCTTCTTGCCCCCTATCTTTCATCACTCCCGAAGGATCCCTTAACGGGAAATAACTACCGCTACTGCGGCCTAAACAGTGGCAATGGTTATATACTCGAGGCGGTTTTAGAGAATAACAACCGTACTCTGTTAGACAGTGATCTTGACACTGTAACTAACTGTCCCGGGGGCGGCAATAGTATTCAAGGCATTGATAGTGTTGCTCCCTACAATTATGGCATTGGGGCTTGAGGAGTACGCATGAGTAAATAAGTAAACCCCGTTAGAAATACTGATTTCTAAAACGGGGCAAGAGACCGCGGGGCATCCAAGTAGCGGGGTAAGTTTGTCCAGCATTATTTAATTATTTTTTTGACTAGTCTAGATTGGTTCTCCGGTATTTAAGAATTTTATCCATGATGGCCGACAAATTCTCATGTAAGCGGTTGAAGAGGAGCCGCATCTCTTTCAGGTAGAACGGGAGCAGTAAAGCGCTTTGATCAATGTATTTTTTTGTGGCAGCGGCGTTATTTCTCCTTGGCGCTTCGCTGGGGAGCTTTATTAACGTCATCGCGCTGCGGCTCCTGTCCGGCGAAAGTTTTTTGCGAGGCCGCTCGCACTGTCCCGCGTGCGGATCGGTGCTCTCTTGGCGCGAGCTGATTCCCGTCGTTTCGTTTTTTGTTTTGCGGGGAAGATGCCGTTCCTGCCGCGCGCCTATCAGTTTTCGGTATCTTTTGGTCGAGTTGGCTATGGGTTCGTATGCGGCTTTTCTCGGCGCTTCGCTTTTCTCGTCGCGCCTTGCTCTCCCGTTTCCGAATTTTGCCGCGGCTTTTACCGGCGGGGAGGTATTTTTTTATTTACTGCTGTATCTTGCCATCGGCTCTCTCGCTCTGATTCTGCTTCTGGTTGATTTTGACACTAAATTAATCCTCACAGCTCTAACGCGCGGCATGGCCCTGGCGGGGATTATTCTTATTATGGCGGAATTTTTTTCAACTCCGACGGAGCTTCTTCTCTCGCCGCCACTTTTGCAAGCGTTATTGGCGGCGGGGATTGGCTTATTTTTCGCAGGTGTCTGGTTTTTTACGAGCGGCAGGGGCATGGGATTGGGGGATGCGGAACTCGCCCTTGCCCTTTCGCTTTTTCTCTTGTATCCAAGAGCGATTCTGATGCTCCTCGCAGCATTCTGGGCCGGGGCTTTATGGGGGATCGGCCTCATGGTTTTTGCGGGCTACGATAAAAAGAGCCAGATCCCCTTTGGTCCGTTTATCATTCTGGGGTTTGTCGTTGCGCTCTTTTGGGGAAGTGCGCTACTTCCTTATTTGCTGCCGCTGATTTAACATAGAGATATGCCCGGTAGTGAAAACTCGAAGAGGGAGTTGTGAGTGATACTGCCCGCTTCGGTTCACTGTGGGATATTGGGTATATAGTGATGATACATTAAGTTTTTACATCTAAAGATAATTCGAGTTTCTACTACCGGGTATGATGCCGCTTCCTCCGAGTGAAATGGGCCAACCCTCCGCGCCGCTACATGAGCATCGGGCGCTTTATTGGGTACTCTTCCTCCTAATCGTCTTTCTTGGCATTGCCGCTTTTTTTGTCGCGAATTATCAATTTTCTCGTGAATACGCGACTGTCGAGACTCTCCCAACGCCCATTGTCAAAAGACAGCCGCTCAAAGTCTTGATTGATACGGGGGATTCACAGAGAGCATTCCAGGGGGCGGCGCAGAAGGATATGACGGTTGGCCAGATGCTCTACGAGATTGCCTCTGTCGGCAAATTCGATCTGCAGATAAAGAACGGGGGGATTCAAAAACTCGAAGGCAAGACATCAACCGCCAAAGGCGCGCATTGGGTTGTTTACGTCAACGGTGAGATAGTTCCCGATGCGCTCGCGCGACCCGTGGCCGCGGGGGACCGAATTACGCTTCGCTACGAGGGCAGCGGATAGTTAGGAGTTCACCCCCCGTTAGGGAATTGCCCGCAGACCTCATAGTCCATTGACCGCTCATGTTGAAAGAAATATCCGAAAATAAATTTAAATTTAGCCGCAATGCTCTATCAGGGTTTATCCCGTCAGAGCATCAGGAATCCCGCCTCATTTCTCATGAACCAATATAAAGAGCGGCAGATTCCAAAAGTTTTGAGGCCCCACATGAACGTTCTAACGGGATTTACCATGGTCGAGATCGTGGTGATGCTCGCGATCATTGTCTTCATCTCGGCCGTAGTGCTGGCTAATTTCCCCGGCTTTAATGAGAATGGAGCGCTGATTCGCGGTCAGCAGGAGCTGGCGTCAAATTTCAGGAGACTCCAGAGTTATGTCTTATCGGTTTCAAATGTTCCCCTGCAGAATGGCTCGTTGGAGAAAAATCCCCCAGTCGTGGGCGCGCATTTCGATAAAGGAGCGACAAGTTACATTCTGTTCGTCGACTCCCCGACAGGTGCACTTAACCAATATGATGTAGAGAATGATAAATTGATTGCGACGGTACAGTTCCTGCGCCGAATCAGTCTAAATAAATTGTATGTAGTCGCTGGAGGGGCATGCATCAACCAGGAATTCTTGAAGCTCGATGTTGTATTCCGGTCGCCCGAGGCGCGGCTGACTCTAAGCGGCGACGGCGCAAAGATTAGCGACAGCTGCAGCTTCGCGAAGATTGAAATGAAAACGCCCAGCCTCGGCCTGGTGCGCACCGTCTCGGTCTGGGTTACCGGCCAGATCGGCATGCAGTAAGTTATGAGATTATTTATGCAAAAATGAAGGGATTCAGCCCGTTAGAGAATTTCCCGCAAGCCGCATATTCCCTTGACCACTCATGTTGAAAAAATTCTTCGAAAATAGATTTACCCCGTTAGAAAATTTACTTGGTTTACTCCCCGATCTATGAGAAACTTCAGGAAGTTCTTGCTTGCTAGAGATAAAATATCCTCCAGCTATTTTCTAGCGGGGTTTACGCTGCTTGAGACCGTGGTAGCACTCGGAATTATTTTGGGCGGCATCGCGGGGGCGTTTTCACTTACACTGCATCTCTTGGCCAACGCCTCCGTTTCTAAGAATAAACTGGTGGCGGTTAATCTGGCGCAAGAAGGTATCGAGCTGGTTCGGCGCCTTCGTGACAACGACGCTATCGCTTCTACTACCCCCTGGGACCAGAGTATACCCGGGGCTTGGCCCGGCAGTGGGTCCAATATTTATCGATATATGATTGATGCTGTGACTGACACGCTAGAGCCCTATAGCGGGGTCAATCTTAACTATGATTCGGTCTCGGGCCTCTATAACTACTCCAACCCCGGCGGGACACAGACCATATTCAACCGCTTGATAGAGATAGAAAAGCCACCGAATGGGTTCCGCGAGCCCAATGTGATTGATAAATCACAACAGATAAGAGTCCGCGCGACTGTGACCTGGCTCGAACGCAGTGTCACCAGGTCAGTTGTGCTGGACCAGATCCTTAATAGCTGGAAATAGGACATATGTACCGCCGGCTGCTAAAAAAATTAAAAGAAGACGAGTTTACCCCTTTAGAAATAGCCCGCCCCAAGGCCCTTCGGGCGCGCGAAGCGCGGGCGAGATTTCTAGCAGGGTTTACCCTGCTAGAAATGGTCATTTCAACCGGAATTTTTTCAGTGGTGGTGGTCTCTTCGATCGGCATCACACTCGCCATTAAAACGGCACAGGAGAAATCCTCCAATATTCAAAATGTTCAAGATAATATCCGCTACGCTGTCGAGTTTATGACCAAAGAGCTGCGCCAAGGCACGCTGTATCGGCCCGCAAACTGCCAGCCCTTCGGCGGCATGCAACAGTGCGGGAAAATGTATTTTCGCAGCGCCTCTGGGGAAGATATCTGGTATTGTTTATCAGGCGGGGCTATTTTGCGTCGCGTTGATTCTTTTCAGGATACTTGCGCAGTGGCAGGTGTTCCTTTGACGGCGGCCGGTATCAATATCAGTCAGCTCTTTTTCTATATCAAGGGAGACGCGCCCGGCCCGGCCGACGGACAGCCTCGAGTAACAGTCGTCATTTCCGGCGCCTCAAAAGATCCGAGGGTACAGCTTCAGTCGAGTTTCAAACTGCAAACTACGGTGACCCAGCGCGTGAGAGACCTATGACCGCTAAAAATCAAAAATTAAAAATCAAAAATCAAAATTTTGGAAGGCGCTTCCAGCGCTACATTCATTTTAACTTTTGTCCCGCAATTGTCCGCGAACGCAGTGAGCGGTTACCAGTTGCGAAGATCCCGTTATATCCCGCCCGACAATCCGAAAATACCAGCTCGTCCTTCACGGACAGTGCGGGATTACAAACTTTAACCTTACTTCGTTCGGGATATGTTCGGGACATTTTGAATTTTGTATTCGCTCCGCGAGCGCAAGGCATTACCTTGCTCCTGGTGATTTTAGTGCTTTCGGTATTGATGACCATCAGTTTGGGGATTTTCAACGTCCTTTTTACGGAACTGCGCATCTCGGGAGAACTCGCAAGATCATACCGGGCGCTCTATGCCAGCGATCAGGCGCTGGAAGTCATTCTGTATCGGGATCGCGTCCGGCGCGATATCTGCATTCCCAACCCTCCTTCGGATAATGTGAACCCCTGTCCAGGGGATCCGGGTCCGCCCACCTACCAACCCGGGATTTACACCGATAGACTTTCAGGTGGGTGCGCCGTGAACCCAAACTCCCAGGTGGTGAACGTCTACACCTACAAATACGACGGCAAAACAAGAATCAAAAGCATTGGCTGGTCTGATTGCGTTGATGATTTTAAGACTGTCAAGCGCGCGTTTCAGATTATCTATTGACGCAAATCATAAGGCGCGGAAATTTGAGGTATTGTATGCCGGGTAGTCCTGCCTGCCGGCAGGCAGGGAAACCTCGGAAATAAGAAGTAACAACAACCTTTGATTTTGAAAACTTCTGGGTAGATAATTGCGCTAGATTTTTTAACAGGCGACTTCAATCCGTATCCGAAGTTCTACTACCCGGTATGATAGGACGCAGCCGTTGGGTGTTTTCGGAGCACCTCTTTAGAATGTGAAAGTCATTTTATCTCATGGACAAAAGTGAGGCGAAAAAACGCGTTGATAAACTGCGCTCGGAGATTAATCATCACCGCTACTTGTACCACGTGCTCGACCGGCAGGAGCTTTCGGATGCGGCATTTGACTCGCTGAAGAACCAGCTTGCCAAACTGGAGGATGAATTCCCGGACTTAATAACGCCCGATTCTCCCACCCAGCGCGTCGGCGGCAAGGCGCTCGCCAAATTCAAAAAAGTCGACCATCGCCTGCGGATGCTCTCATTGAATGATGCCTTTACGGTCGAGGAGCTGGCCCAATGGGAAGAGCGGCTGCGCCGGCTTGAGCCGCGCCTAAAACTCGAATACTTCGCGGAGTTGAAGGTCGATGGTTTTGCGATTTCACTTGAATACGAAAACGCCTTACTGGTTCGCGCTTCAACCCGCGGCGATGGAGCGACGGGTGAGGATGTCACCGAGAACGTAAAAACCGTCGAATCGGTCCCGCTATCGCTGGTCGGCGATATCGAGCGCATCAGCCGCGTGTCCCGCGACATTCGCGAAATCCTGCGCCAATTTCCGCGCGTCGCCAAGGCCGTAAAAAATCTGCCGCAGCGTCTTGAGATGCGCGGGGAGATTTACATGACGCGCGCCGCGTTTGACGCGGCCAACCGCGAGCAGAAGAAAAAAGGCCTCCTGCCCTACGCCAATCCGCGAAATATCGCGGCCGGCTCCGTGCGGCAGCTTGATCCAAAAGTTGCCGCGTCGCGGAAGCTCGATTTTTTGGCGTACGATCTTGTGACCGATCTGGGGTTGGAAACTCACGAGGAAGAGCACTTGGCGGCCAAGGCTCTCGGATTTAAAACCGTTGATTTAACGAGAACTTGCGGGGACCTCGGCGGGGTCGTCGACTTTTGGCGGGCTGTCGCAAAAAAACGCGATAAACTCCCATATTTGATTGATGGCATTGTGGTCCAGATAAATCGGACTGCTGACTTTGAGAAGCTCGGTGTGGTCGGAAAGGCGCCGCGAGGCGCCATGGCTTTCAAATTTGAAGCGGAAGAAGGGACAACCGTACTCCGCGACATTATTGTGCAGGTGGGCAGGACCGGCGTTCTGACTCCCGTGGCGGTTATGGATCCGGTGCTGATCGGCGGGGTTACGGTGTCGCGAGCGACTTTGCATAACCAAGACGAAATTGAGCGTCTCGGCGTCAAAATCGGAGATACCGTGATTGTAAAGCGAGCGGGCGATGTCATCCCGGCGGTAACGGGCGTCATAGAAAAACTTCGCCCCCGGGGCGCTCGCGCGTTTCATATGCCCTCCAAGTGCCCGATCTGCGGCTCGAAAGTTATAAAGAAAGAGGGCGAGGTGGCATATCGCTGTTCAAATTCCCGATGCGCGGCAGTGCAGCGTGAGCGAATTTACCACTTTGTTTCGCGGGGCGCTTTTGACATTCAGGGACTGGGGCCCAAAATTGTGGATGTCCTCCTGGATCAGGGATTAATCCGAGACGCCGCCGATCTCTTCTCGCTGAAGAAAGAAGATATAGCCATACTCGAGCGCTTCGGGGAGCGGTCAGCGGACAATTTGATTCGCGCCATTGCCGAAAGAAAAAAGGTCACGCTTCCTCGTTTTATTTTTGCGCTGGGGATTCAGCACGTGGGCGAGGAAACGGCGATTGATCTCGCCAAACATTTTGGGGATCTTCCAGCGCTGGCTCGCGCCTCGATGGATGAGCTGACAGCGGTGCGCGATGTGGGAGCTGTCGTTGCCTCAAGCATACAGGACTGGTTCCAGGATTCGCGCCATCGCGCCCTGCTTGCAAAACTGAAGGAGGTTGGCGTGCGGCCGCAGGCGGAAGTCCGCGGGGCGGCGCCCCAGGCGCTCGGCGGGAAAACTTTCGTGCTGACCGGAAGCCTGCGAACTATGACGCGGGATGAAGCAAAACGAAAAATTCGCGACCGCGGCGGCGCCGTGTCGGGTTCGGTTTCATCCAGGACCGATTACGTTGTTGTCGGCGAGGACCCGGGTTCAAAACTTACCGAGGCCGAGAGACTTAGGGTCAAAACCGTCTCGGAAAGAGATTTTTTGAAATTATTGGGATGAGCGATAGAATGAGAACATCATGTCCCTCTCCAGAGAAAGCCTAGAGCACCTAGCCGATCTTGCGCGGATACATTTGGCGGAGGGAGAACTTTCGCGTTTTGAGAAGGAACTCCCGTCCCTTCTTGACTTTGTGGCAGCTCTGCAGTCCGTCCCGACCGACGCGGTTATACCCGTCACCGGCGGCACCGATTTAACCAATAGCCTGCGCCGGGATAAAGAAGTTTTTGCTCCTCTGGGAGATCCCGAGGATCTCCGAACCGCTTTTTCAAACTCCGATGAGCGCGGCTACCTGGTTGTTTCTAAAATTTTTGGCTATGAGGATTGAAGCACTGACCGTCGCTGGGGCAGTTGAAGGACTAAGGCGGAAAGATTTTTCGGCGGTGGAGCTGACGAATGCGTATCTTGCCGCAATTTCTAGAAGGGATCACGAGATCCACAGTTACCTTTTTGTCGCCGAAGAAATTGCGCGGGCATCCGCCAAGATAGTTGACCGGGGAATTGCAGAAGGCCTGCCGCTGCCGGCGCTGGCGGGGATTCCCATGGCAGTCAAAGACAATATTCTAGTCAAAGACCTTCCTCTAACCTCGGGCTCTCGAATACTCGAGCCCTACATTGCTTCGTATGACGCGACGGTGGTTGCGCGGCTGAAAACTGCCGGCGCGGTGATACTCGGTAAAACCAATCTTGATGAGTTCGCCATGGGCTCCTCGACCGAGAATTCGGCATTCGGACCGACCCAAAATCCGCGTGATACCTCGCGCGTTCCGGGTGGCTCCTCTGGGGGGTCAGCGGCTGCCGTGGCGGGGGATTTGGCTCTGGCGGCGCTGGGTTCAGATACCGGCGGCTCGATTCGCCAACCTGCGGCTTTCACCGGTGTCGTCGGCATGAAGCCGACATACGGACGCGTGTCGCGCCATGGCCTCGTCGCCATGGCCTCATCGCTTGACCAGATCGGCCCGCTGGCAAAGAACGTGGAGGATACGGCTCTCGTCTATCAGGCCGTTGCCGGCCATGATCGGTATGATGCGACGAGCTCTGAAAAACCGGTGGAGACTCCCAGTCCCGTATCTCTCGCAGGATTGCGGATTGGCGTCCCTAAGGAATATTTCGGCCAAGGTCTTGATCCGCGCCTGTCCGATACCGTCCGCGCCGCACTCAAGAAATTCGAAACAGCAGGAGCGCGGGTCGCTGAAATTTCTTTGCCGCATGCAGCCGAGGCGCTCGCGGCTTACTACATCGTGATGCCCGCCGAGGTTTCCGCTAATCTCGCGCGATTTGACGGACTGCGCTACGGTTTTGCCAGCGCACCCTCCAAAACTATTCTCGACTTTTATAAAGACACGCGCGATCGAGGCTTCGGAGCGGAACCCAAGCGCCGCATCATGATGGGGACCTACGTCTTGTCGCACGGTTACTACGACGCCTACTATTTAAAAGCGCAAAAAGTCCGTCGTCTCATTCGGCGGGATTTTGAAGATGCCTTTAAAGACGTTGATGTGCTGATGGGGCCGACGACGCCGTCCGTGGCGTTTCCTTTCGGCGCCAAGTCGAGTGATCCCCTCGCCATGTATCTGGAAGACATCTACACGGTGGCGGTTAACTTGTCCGGCGTGCCGGCGCTCTCCCTGCCCTGCGGCACGGTTGCGGAGGCGGGGCGGGCACTGCCTGTCGGTTTGCAGATTATCGGTTCGTGGTTCGATGAGGCGAGGCTTCTCGGCGTTTCCAAAGTCTGCGAGTCAGTGCTGGGTAAAATATTTTAGAAATTCAACGATGTCATTAGAAATTAGTAATTAGAAATTTTTGCAGACATGGATCCGCTCTACTATTATTTTCAGCTCGTGGGTTTTCTCGCCAGCTTGGATTGGGTGAGTATCATATTCGGTTTGAAAATCCTTGCGGTTCTTGTGAGCGCAGCCGCCGCCTACTGGTATATTTCGACGCTTATTAGGCTGAAAGCTTTGGTGGTCCCCCAGGACATAGTCGAGGTGCAGGAGAAAAACGCCGTGATTCAAGAAATTGTGGCCAAGCCCTGGCTGGATGTGCAGGAAAAACTCGCCTCATCCAATCCCGCCGACTGGGCGCTGGCGGTTTTACAAGCCGATGCGATCTTGGATAAAATTCTTAAGGCCTCCGGCTACATCGGCGATACGATGGGCGATCGACTGCGTCAGATCAATTCAGCCGAGCTTGTGGCCATTGATGACGTCTGGAGAGCGCATAAAATCCGCAACCGCTTGGCGCACGGCACGGGTGAACCGCCGACGCGCCGTGAAGCTCTTGAAGCCATCCAGGGTTATGAGAAGGCATTTCGCGAGTTGAATTACATCTAAATATAGATCAACAGCAGCGCTTGGCTTGAAAATTAATTGAAAACGAATATACTGGCAACGCGGGATGGAGAAGTAGTATCTCGCAAGGCTCGAGAAGGTGATTAAAAAATGAATACAAAGCTAAAGGGGGATATCGCAGAGCAGGCAGCAATCCTGTCTGCCCTAGAACGAGGCTGGGAAGTTCTGACCCCTCTTGGCGATCGACTGCCATATGATATGGTTTTTGACGTCACGGGGTCGCTTGTGAAGATTCAAGTCAAATGTGCTTGGTTTGATAAGGCTTCACACAATTATGTCGTTGATGTCCGGCAGACAAAAACGAATCGCCGCCTGATGTTGCGCAAATTGTATCAGCCAACAGATTTTGACTTCGCGCTAGTTTATGTGCCGAAGCAAGATATCTTCTACGTTTTTCCGGTAAATGTATTCATTAGCTACGGCAGTTCAGTATACCTTGCCGAAGCTACGGCGCGTCAGCGAAAACCAAAGTCCGCCACTTATCGCGACGCGTGGAATTTAATCTCGCAATGGGCTGCAAAGAGAGCAATCTCTCTGCGACACTCGTCAAATTCGGGGAAGCCGCCGGCGGTGGTAATCCCGAGCCAACCCTTAGTTAAAGTTTTCGGCAGGCCTGCCTTGCCTAAGCTTCAGCTAAGGAAGGTGTAGAGACTTAATGGCGAGCACCCCGAGTAGAATCGAAGGGTGAAGAGAAAGTCCAGACCATCAAATCCGCAAGTTTGCGGAGCTGCGAAAGCAGTAGTGGTATGCATAACCTTGAGATCCCGGGTGCAAATCCCGGTCCCGCAACTGGCAAATCAGAGCGCCCCCTTGTGGGGCGTTTTGATTTGCCTGAATGTGATTGGGGCGGGATTTGCAGGGTATTTCAAAATATGAACTGCTTCATATTTTGAAAACCCCGGCCGCGGGGGAGAAGCGCAACCTGTGCGCCGTGGCGCACGCGTGAAGCTTCGGAGGAGCGGAAATCCCGGTCCCGCAACTGGCAAATCAGAGCGCCCCCTTGTGGGGCGTTTTGATTTGCCTGAATGTGATTGGGGCGGGATCGGAATATTTTCAAATTGGCCGATTTTTTATATAATGGAAGGCATGAAATCTGCAGGAGAAGCCGCCGTACCGAGCTTGGTTGATGGGTTTTCGGGGAGAGCGGCGCTAGTTTTGTCTTCGATTCTTCTAGTCTTTAACTCATTTGCGCTCACCAACAACTGGTATCGCCAGATGCCGCTCGTTGATATTCCTATACATCTTATTTTCGGCGCCGTGCTGGCGTTGGTATTTCATTCGTGGCGGAAAAAGAGCGGCGGAAGATTCCACAGCCTGATTTTAGTTGTTCTCTTTACGCTCGCGGTTGGAGCCTTTTGGGAACTCCTCGAGTTCCTTCGCGACACCTATATTGCCATCCCGTATGGGTTTCGATTCGCCCAGCTCGGCGGGTTTGATACCGCCAAAGATCTTTTAAATAATGTGATCGGCGGAGCAGCTGTTTCTCTTTTGCGTATATTCGGCAAACGCTGACGATCCAGACAGATATTACGCTGGCATTGACAAATACCACATAAATAATGAATGTTGTAACATTCACTTCGTAACCCGCTAGGCTCTGTATTCGGCCTTTCAGGCCTCATCGGAGCCGTCACTCGGCGAAAATAAAAACTGGAGTTTCCATTCTGCGTCTCGCTCGGCTCTGTAGTTCAACGGTTAGACCTGCCTGCCGGCAGGCAGGACAGAACACTTTCACCCACCCGCCTTTTATACGTCAGGGTAGCTCAGTTTGTAAGAGCGTGGCACTCATAACGCCAAGGTCGTGGGTTCGACTCCCACCCCTGACACTTTTATGAAAAAAGAAAGCAAATTAAATCTCAAAGAAAACCCGACACTACGAGATTTTCAGGACTATGTTATTGAATTGGTAAAAGAAAGAGGTTTTGAGAAAAAGGCGGCTTCCCAGATTTTTATGCTTTTCTTTGAAGAGTGCGGTGAAATGGCAAAAGCAGCGCGCAAATCCCAAGGCATCAAGGTTGATAAAAATTCAGAAGAACATAACCTCGGCCACGAAATTGCGGATGTGTTCATTCACCTACTAGATCTTTGCAACTACTATAGGATAGATCTTGAGAGAGCTTTCAGGGATAAAGAGGAAATTAATAAGCGGCGGTCTTGGGGCTAGAGCAAGAAGTAAGTTCAACGAATAAGTATGATAAAAAAGGTCGGCGGGAAGTACGTGGTGATGTCCGAGCATACCGGACGCAAGTTTGGCTCGTATAATACAAAAGCGGAGGCGGAAAAACGCTTGCGCCAGATTGAGGTATTTAAGTACTTGAAAAGAAGGAAATAGTCGTTGATAGTAGATAAAGTATTTGCGGCCATAGCTTAGCTGGTCTAAAGCGCTTCCCTGTCACGGAAGAGATCAGGGGTTCAAATCCCCTTGGCCGCGCCAAAAAAGCAAACTACTTTGCTTTTGGAGGAGATTTGAAAGGCGGAGCGATGCGCGGCGATCCGCCAGTCGGCGGAGAGCCGCGCCGCGAGCCGGGGTCGCGACCGAGTGAGCGGAAGCGAACGAGAGTTGTGACTGAACCCCCTTAGCCGCGCCGAGAGATCTTTGTAAACAAGTTCTGCAGGAGGTTTAACAAGAGGCGCAGTTTTTCTGCAATGCACGTCTTTCCACGAGGAGGAATTATGTCCAGCCTGGTTCAGCGAACAGCCAAGGTCGCGCCCCCTGTTCATCTCTTGCCGGGAGAAATCACGGCTCCGCTAAGCGACGGGAAAGTGGAGGTTCGCGTCAGCAAGCCCGATGGCACGACGTTCGATCTTGTGCTGGAAGAAGTTCAGCTGGAAGGGGGACCCGAGCTTTATTCTGAAAAGAGTCAGGTCAGCGTCCAATTCGCCACAGAAGGCGGTGATGCTCTTTTTGCGCGTTGCCGCCGGGATCGCCTCGGGAAGGTCGCGGATACCCTGCCGGGGCAGATAGGCATTCGCTTCATCGATGAGGAGGGACGGCGCGCTGTTACGCTCCGTCCTCAACAGATCCGTGGGAAGCCCGCGTGCGGGGACGAGGTGGTAGTTTTCTGCGATCACAACGGTCGGCCGTACTACGCCCAGAAGCTGTTGTAGACGCTGTCGTCTTGGCCGCCGCAGTCCCGAGCTCGGGACTGCGGCGGCTTATTTTTTATGTCCGTCATTTGTGATAAGGTGGAAGCTCAATTCCTTTCTAACTGGCAGATTCATTCGACATTATTAAGAAAAAGGCATTGGCGTTGCATAAAAAATAGCGAGCCGCGCGGGCTATAAAGTAAAATCTCCCTAATAATATGAAAAAAGGAATAACAACTAAGCGCATACCTGTCTCGCCAGAAGAAGCAGCCAATGCCTTGCGGGAGATGCCGCAATGGATTGTGGAGAAAAGCAGGATTTATCGTGATTTTCGTTTTGAAAATTTTAAGAAAGCGCTGGCATTTGTGAACCGTGTGGCCAAGGTAGCCGAGACAGTGAGACATCACCCCAACATCCTCATCCATGAATATTCTTTTGTGAGAATTGAAATTTATGACCATCTTCTGGCAGGCTTGAGTAACTACGATATTCTACTCATCAAAGCTATAGAGAGGGGCCTTGGCAAATAGCGATGAAAAAAACTCGCCCGCATCGGAATCCGGTGCGGGCGATGACTTCTGGCCTCATTTTTACCTCTCGTTGAAGCGCCAGCGTTGGACTTTCCACGAGCTTCCGGGAACACCGCCTTCAGCGATAAGGCGAGCTCCGGCCGCTTTGAAGTCCACGATGTACTTCACGCCCGTGTGCTCTTCAGGGCGAACAACCACATCGGTGATGGTGACGAAAACCTCGTCCAGAATTCCGGCCTGATGCAAAAGATTGAGCATAGTCTCGCCGCCCATGCAGTCGAGATAGCGCGTGCCGTAGTCGGAGAAGAGCTTCTCATGCGCGGCTATCAGGTTTCCCGGTGTCATCTCGGTCTTGCCTGCGACGATGAACTCTATGCCTTTGGTCCCGGCGCCGGCAGCAAGAAGTTTGTCTTTCCCCGCTTGGGTTGTGACAATGATGGTTTGGATGCCGCGGGTGTTGAAGATGGGATGCGAAAAGTCGAGGTCTCTTCCGCTCGGCGTGTAAACGATATTTCGCGAGTGACGCGGGAGACCGCGGGACAGCCGGAGGTCATAGAGCTTATGGTAGATGCCGCTGAATGCGGGCTCTTCTTTGCCGGGTTCTTGAATATCCAGGACGACTTCTTCCTGATCGCGGACTGTTTGGGCACCGACGCTGGCGTCCCCGAAGGTGTAGAGATAGAGAACTCGGAGCTTGTCTTCGAGTCGCTCTGGCCGCAGGGGATTCTGGCCCAGGATGAACCAGACGGGGTCATCAGTCTTGCTTTTCCGATCCCAAGCTGTGACGCCATTGGCTGACACCACCATGACACCGTAAATCCACGGGCGTTTTTCCCAGGGTGGGGGAAACCCGATCGGAGTAATCAGTCGCGGGTCGGGAGAAATAAGCGAAGTTTCCCCGTAAGGAGGCCGCGTTTCATCGTTGCTGTACCAGTGCAGTTTAAAGGGCGCATCCATGATTGTAATATCCTTCCCGGCCGAAGCCTTTTAGGAACTGTCTACTTCTATCCTATCAAAGTTGTCAAGCCCTCATTTTGAAATTGTGGCTTCGTTGCCGCTCCTCTGCCTTTTGGGTAAACTACACATATGCGTGATGAATTAAAGCGAATCGAAAAAACGGCAAAAGATGCCATCGGAGCCGCGACATCTCCCGGCCAACTGGAAGATCTGCGAATTCAATACTTAGGCCGAGAACGAGGGGCGCTCTCTCTGATTTTAAGACAACTGAAAGACCTCCCCGCAAGCGAGCGCCAGTCTCTAGGAGCTGAAGCCAATCGCCTAAAAAAGGAGATTGAGGCGCTCCTAGATGAAAAAATGGCTTCTCTCAAAAAAAATGTCTATGCGGCACGCTTAGAAGAAGAGCGCTTAGATATCACGCGTCCGGGTAGGCGCGCCGAGCGCGGGCATTTGCATCCGATTACCCAAGTGCTGCGCCAGGTTGAAGATATTTTCTTGCGCATGGGGTTTACGGTTGCCGAAGGTCCGGAAATCGAAACCGAATACTACAACTTCGATGCCCTGAATATCCCGGCGGATCATCCCGCGCGGGATATGTGGGACACTTTTTGGTTAAAAGAAAAAAATCCCAAAGGTGAACGATTGCTGCTGCGCACGCACACCTCGCCCGTGCAAATCCGCTATATGGAAACGCATGAACCCCCGGTGCGGATCATTGTGCCGGGTGTAGTCTATCGCCATGAAGCGACCGACGCCTCGCACGACATCGAGTTCTGGCAGAT
>JACOZA010000015.1 GCA_016181565.1 Candidatus Sungiibacteriota bacterium | reverse complement strand
AGAGGGAGCGTCTACATCATAACCAATAACTATATTATTGGCGCCTGTGGTAATGGCGTCTCCTGCGGCATAACCAATAAGGATATTGTTACTTCCCGTGGTATTGGCGTTACCAGCAACGCTTCCCAAAAAAGTATTATTTGTGCCGGTGCTGGTAGTCTGTCCGGCAGTATATCCGATGAAAGTATTATCAGCTCCTGTACTATAATAACCGGCAGCATACCCTACCATGGTTCTATTGCTGGCGGTAGTGGCGGTTCTCCCCACACCACCAGCTCCCAAGTAGGTATTATAGTTTCCGGTAGATAGCAGGGAAGCGGCAGTTTGACCTACTGCGGTATTATCTGTTCCGGTTATGGTGCCACTGGCAGCAACACCACTTCCTAAAAAAGTATTCCGTGATCCGGTAGTGTTACTTTGGCCAGCACTATCGCCAAAGAAAGCATTATTGCCTCCCTCGGTAAGATTTATACCGCTATTATATCCGAAAAGATTATTACCGCCGCCGGTGGTAATGGCAGCGCCGGCATAACGTCCTATCAGAGTATTGGTACTTCCAGAAGTAATGGCATTACCGGCATTATTTCCTACGGCGGTATTGAAAGTGCCAGTTAAGGTGGTATTACCGGCCGTGACTCCGGCAAAGAAATTACTGGTCCCCCCCGTGTTGTGAATGTAGGTACTTGTTCCCTGATAAATAGTTGTTCCATCAAACCTAACATTCCCAGCATCTACCCACAGGGCATAGGGGTTGGTGATGGTTTGGTTGGTTCCCGCAGTAGGAGCATTGGCAATATAAAAAGTTGCTGCATTTGTGGTGGTAACAGAAGTGTTGGCAGCGGCCAGTGTTGGTTGGGCCAAAGAAGTAAATACTGCATTGGTGGCAGTGCCGGAGCCGGCAGTTGAGGTATCGGTGTAAGTGGCCGCATCTCCCCTGAACTGAATTCCAGAAAGTCCCCAGGCAGAGGCAGAGGTATTGCCGGCAATGTTCAGTCTTCCTCCCGGACTCGAAGCCCCGATGCCGACCAGGCCGGAGAAGACGGCGTTGCCCGGGCCGGCCGGGGCGTTATAGGTTCCCACCGACAAAGAAGCGGAAGCGGTGGCATACCCGCCGATGCTAGCGCCTCCGGCGATGTTCAGAGAAGTGGCGGTGGCGGCCGGATCGAGGAAGTAAGTAGAATTATCATAATCATAAAAGGCGCTGGCGGCCAGCGAGCCGTTGACGGCCAAAGAATAGGATGAGGAAGGGGTGGAGGTGCCGATGCCCATGTTGCCGTTGGCAATAATCAGGGCATAATTGTTGGTGGCTCCGGTGGCGGAAAGATAGGCGGCCACGTTGGTGCTGGTATCGCCGGTATTGGTGACTGAGGAGTAAAGTCCATAAGCGGTGTGACTGGCGCTGGCATTTGCGCCACTGCGAGATAGATTGAGCAGTTTTGATGTACCGCTGGCTCCACCGGCGGTGGAGGTGGAAGAGATGTCAAGTGCTGTGCCGGTGGTGAGGGCATTTGCTGTTTCACTAATACCGGTGCCGGTGGTGAGAGAGCCAAGGGTGGCGCTGATGCCCGTGCCGGTGGTGGTGGCAAAGGTCCAGGTACCGGCAGTGCCGGTTAGATCATTGGCGTTCCAGGCTAAATTACCCATATTATCAATCCTGAAAACCTGGCTTTCAATTCTTTCGCTGGAGCGAATGCCTGAGGTGGAATTGGCCGCCTGCCAGTAGGTGCCAACCGAGAAAGCAGAAGCCACATTTAAGTTATTCTGACTAAGGGTTTCTCCAAAAGGATTGTAGTTGTTTTTCATAAAATCCTGCAGAGAAACATCAAGAGACTGCATATAAAGTTCGTTAGTATTAGCCATAGCAATTGTTCCGCCCAGTTTAATTCCCGGTCTTTGCGCATCGGGGCGGATATTGCCTGTCACAGAAACGGTAATCCAATCATCATCAGTAAAGACACTATTTGCGCTGTCGTCATTTTTTTTAGTTGTTGAATTATCATTGCTGTAAACCTGTTCTCTGGTGTCCGAATTTAAGCCGATGACTTATACACCGCCGGAATCGGAGCCGTCATTGGCGGCCACATAAAGATAAGAGTTGCCGGGGTCGACAGTAACGGCCCGAACAGTATTGGTGGTGCCGTAAAGCTGTTGAATAGTGTCGCTGTCTGTTGATCCGTCCCCGTCCGTATCAACGCCTTCGTGGTTTTTCAAAGCATGCAGTCCGTTTAAAGCAAGCCGCTGTATTTGGGAAGGTGATAAGGCGGTGGCGGTAATCATAATCTCGTCCAGCTGGCCGTCATACCATTGAGAGGCGCCGTTTTGTTTGGCGCCGATGACCAAATTGGAGCCGGCGGCCGTGGCGGGATTGGTGTGAGTGCCGGCCGAAACGGTATCATCATTGCCATTAATATAAATCCGCACAGAGGTGCCGCTTCTAACTACGGCAATATGATACCATTCAAGACTGTTTATATTTTGATAATAAGCGCTGCGGATGTTGCTGGCGGTCGCAGTAGTGGATTGAGAAGCCGGTCCTGCCTGATAAGTTTTGAAAGTGACCGTGGCAGTGCCATCGGCAGTTCTGGTTAACTCCAAGTCATAGCCGGTGGTGGAGTTGTCGCCATAAGTCAAGAGCGTTCTGGAATTGGTGGTAAAAGTATCGGGATTAACCCACATGGAAATGGTAAAATCTTCAGTGGTAAAGTTAAAGTCATTGTCTGTGCGGTAAAGGAAATTAGTCGAGCCGTCTAAATTATAACCCTTGCCTCGTACACCGGTAGCGGTAACAGTAGTAGTATTGGCAGTGGTGGAGGGAGTGCCGTCGGAATCGGCATATAAAGTTAAATCATTGCCTTTTAAGGTAGCATCATCAACAGTAGAGGAGGCGGCATTGTCGGTCAAATGCCACATCCCTCTGATATCTCCCACCATCTCCTCCGAAATCCAGTCTTTGGTATAATATTTAACCGAACCTAACGCTTCATTGGCGCGGTTGGTGTTAACTACAGTTACTCCCTGATCCGTGCCTACATAAACAGTCTGGGATTTGCCGTCCACGGTCGAGGTACCATCTGTGACAAAAAGATCCTGCGGAGAAGCGGCCTGAATGGTGGGAGCGGTGTTGGTTAAAGCCGGAGTGGTGGTCTCGTCCCAAGTTTTATCGGGAGTGCCGGCGCACTCGCTTGATGAGTCGCTGGTGACTTTTTTCCACAGTTCCAAAGTAGCGGTAGTTTCATTTAAAGCCCACAAATTGCCTTCTTTATCCAGC
>JACOZA010000014.1 GCA_016181565.1 Candidatus Sungiibacteriota bacterium | reverse complement strand
TGATGCACGATGTAGGGAAGGACTAAATTCGCGCTAATCCCATCCAGTGTCTCGTCTTCAAAGGGTAAGCGTTTTACGAGATCAATTTCACGAATCGCGATTTTCTCTTGGAATCGGCCTTTTAAATGCTGCAGCATTACCTGGTTATGGTCACTGGCAATCAGATGCGCGCCTTCGCCGTACTTATTCGCTCGCGAAAGTAGCAGTTCTAGAACTTTGCCGGAACCAGAGCCAACATCCAGCCACGTTCCTTTGACCGTTTCCGGCAGCAAGCTCCGGAAGTCCGCGATTAGGTCGTTATACGCATCGGCGCGCTCTAAATAGTGATAGAATTTTCCGTATTCTTCCCAGAATGTTTTTTCGCCCTCGTGCAAGACTTCATGAAGATAGGACCACTTTGCCTGAAAAAGCAGTTTGTTGATTTCGTCATAGACCTGCATAGACGCGGCTCTTTCCTGCGGATAGTATGGCATACCGTACATCACTTGAATTTTTAGCTGCCGAGTAAAAAGCCTCCACCAAGTAACATCATGCACACCATAAAGGAATACTGGAATCACGGGCTGACTCGTTTTTTTGGCGAGGAGTGGGGCTATGTAATGCATCCGTGCGAGACATAATGCATCCCCCTGGTAGCACCAGTCCGGAAACACCCCCACACTGATTCCCCGCGCGAGATACCGCAGGGGTTGTTTAAGGGCTTCATTGTATCCGCTAAGGATTTTACCCGGAAAGGCGCCGAATAGGCGAAGGGTGTGCCTTCGGATCGGTCGATTGAACTCTTCGTCGCGCGTAAGCCAACGAACGCCGTGCAGCGGCGAAAGCCACGGGAGGCCGATCCCAATAAGAAACGGGTCAAAAGGGCCGTGATGATTCGAGATGAAGATCGCCGGTGCCCTGACCTCCCGGATCTTTTCGATGCCGGAAACTTGATAATCGGCAAAAAGCCAGAATAAAAATCGGAGCGGTATCCAAGCGATTTTATGAATGAGCGCAACGAACATTCTTTATAATAATGTAAGGGTCTTTCTAAAACTTTATCGAAAAAGTCTGCTCCCAAGCCACTGCGTCCAATATGCCATGCAGAAATATTATACCTCTTTTTTGTGCACTCATGAACCCAGTTAGAAATTAAATTTCTAGCAAGGTGAATAAGAAGACCGCCGACTGGGAGAGTCGGCGGCGAGTTCCGCGCGCATACGCGAGCGGGTTTGTTTGCTTGGCGGCGGCGATGACGCGCGTGTCACCTGATCGGAGCGCCGATCTTGATGAACCAGATACCCAAGCGGATGGCCGCCTGCATGGCGCGAGTGGAGATTTTCCGTCGCGCGATGCCCCAGATGCCGGTGATGAGCGCGAGTAGAAAGAACCAGCCGAAGAGGTCGTACTTCACGATGGCGTCCCTCACCGGCTCCGGCTCGCGGAAGAGGATGAGAACGCCGGTGAGAACCTGGAGCAGAAGCGCCGCATCGAGCATGTAGCCGCCGAACCGGTTCATGACCTTTGAGACCCAGGAGAGGAACTTCTCTTCCTGTTCCGCCCAATGGAAGCCGCGAAGCCTCGCTAGCGCCTGACGCGTTCCCATACGCTCCCCCCTTTCGTGTTGAGAGTTTTTTGCGCCGGTCCTTGGGAATGATAGGCACTGCGCTGTTTCTGTTAGCTTTAAAATATGTAAACTAGGCCAAATTGTCAAAGGGCGTGGTGGATATCTCGACTACACAATTTTTGCCAAACTCGCTAGAATACCCCCAACGAAAGGAGGTAACTCATGACCAGACGGACGACCGTCATGCTCCTGGTCCTTTCTGTGGTTCTCTCGCTCATCGCCCTGCCGGCGGCACCCGCCTTCGCGGACGCCGGCGCCAAGGCCCTGAATACAGCCTCGAACACCCTCTTCGGGTGGACGAACTGCCTCAAGGCCATGGGTCACGAGGTGGCCAAAGGTCAGCGGAACTTCTTGCGTGGGGTTGCCGGCGCTGTCGTCACGGGGCCGATCATGTGCGGCGTCAACGTCGCCGCAACATACGCGACCGTTCCCATCGACGCGGTGACGATCCCCTGGGGCAAGAACATCCTGCCGCCCGCTGCGCACCAATCGGCGGATCCACCCATCAAGCTCGACGTCTAGAGCATCACGAGAAGCACTCGCAGTTCGTATGTGCCTCGGCGGCCGCCCGCCGAGGCAATTCTTATTTAGTTTGAGTATTGTTGAAATTATTATCGTAGTCATGATCATATTATAACGGCTACGTTTACCGCCTTAAGAGTTTTCTATGATTAAAAATTACAGTGTAACGGCGCGTCTTGAAAAAACTTCGCCGGTGGGGTTGCCACCGGCGATTACTGCACTAGCTTCCATTCGATATCAATGGGAGCCACGCTCGTGATGCAGTTAGATTCAGGGTGCACCGCGACGCGAAACCAGCGATGGTAGGTTTCTTCGTACGACTTGCCCGAACGAGCCGCAGGTATGATTGACACGCTCCGCTCAATCAGCACGCGGTGCTGGTCCGCCGAATCGGATTCTACCCGAAGAATCTCGTAGGCACTGCCCACGTCGCTGCCCTTCTGGATCTCGGGGTGATCCACCATGTCTTTCACCACCGCTCTTCCGCGTTTCTCGTCCCCATCGCCAAAAATCGCCAAGATAGGTGTGCCATCTGGGATCAGCGACCGAAGGATTGAGAGGCTTAACTCGGCTATGCCGCGAATGAATTCTCGAATGACATCAACAGGACTGTCGGCGCACTTGCGGAAAGTTACGGTGTCGGCCATCTTGGCTCGCGGTATGATTGGCGGGGCGCATGCCCCTAAAAGCAAGACACAAAAAAGCGTCAACGGCAGGACGTGACGTCTAGTCATCTTCCACCTCCATTTCTTCGGCAGTGGTGATAGTCAAAAGAGCCGCTGTCCAAATTATACAACTTAATCGGCTAAAACAGCACCTGTAAAAATCCAGACAGCTTTGGGGCAAGGCGAGCAGCCATCGCTCGAAAAATTGCAAATTTGCGTAATGCGGTCGCTGAAGAAAAAGTTCCCACTTGGGAACTTTTTCTTCATAGTTGCAAATTTTGAAGAACGCATAGCCACGAGGTGAAATAATCGGTAAATCAACTTTGGTGGACCTAGGGAAAATGGTTCGACTTCGCTCACCACAAGTCAAACTCCAGTCTCTCGGATGTCCCGATTGGCTCGGGTGGACCTATGGAGAATCGAGCTCCAGCATCCCGGACTTGCCCCGTTACTCGCGTATCTACTGGACCTACGGGGAATCGAACCCCGATCTCTCG
>JACOZA010000013.1 GCA_016181565.1 Candidatus Sungiibacteriota bacterium | reverse complement strand
GGAGTGGGAGAACTGCTGCAGCAGAAACTCCGTGTGGGTGTGGCGCGGATGGCGCGCATCGTTCGCGATCGAATGTCCACTCTTGATATTTATACTCTTACCCCCGCCCAGCTTATTAATGCTCGCCCTTTTATGGCCTCGCTGAAAGAGTTTTTTACCTCTTCGCAGTTGTCTCAATTCATGGATCAGATCAACCCTCTTTCGGAACTTGAACATGAGCGGCGTCTTTCGGCATTGGGGCCGGGGGGTCTCGCGCGCGAACGCGCGGGCTTTGAGGTCCGGGACGTTCACACCACGCATTATGGAAGGATTTGCCCCATTGAGACCCCCGAAGGCCCAAACATTGGTTTGGTGGGTCACTTAGCCAGTTATGCCCGGATCAACGAACTTGGTCTCATCGAGACGCCGTATGTAAAAGTAGAAAAAGGACGAGCCACAAGCGAAGTGACGTATATGAATGCTTCGCTCGAGGCGCAGTATGTGATCGCGCACGCGAGCACCGAGCTTGACCAAGAAGGCCGCATTATTCATCCGCGCGTAGAGGCCCGTATCGCCGGACAGCCGACGCTGGTGGAGCGGGATCGCGTCAATTACATGGATGTTTCGCCGCAGCAGGCGATTAGTATTGCGACAAGCTTAATTCCGTTTCTTGAGCACGACGACGCGAACCGCGCCATGATGGGCTCGAACATGCAGCGCCAGGCCGTTCCTCTGGTAAATGCCGAGCTGCCGTTAGTTTCGACGGGCGTTGAATCGCGCGCCGCCCGAGATTCTGGACGGGCGCTGATAGCCGAAGATGACGGGGAGATTGCCGAGGTTGATGCTAAGCATGTTGTTTTTAAGAACGCTAAAACCGAAAAGTCAACAGCTTACGCGCTGAATTCGTTCATACGGACAAATCAGTCCACCACGGTGCGCCAAAAAGTACGTGTTACAAAGGGCATATCGGTTAAAAAGGGAGAAATACTCGCGGATAGTTCGTCGACTGATCACGGTGAGCTGGCGCTGGGCAAAAATCTAGTGGTCGCTTTTCTTTCGTGGTCCGGATTCAATTATGAAGACGCTATTATCATCAGTGAAAAGCTGGTGCGGGACGATACTTTTACCTCGATCCATATCGAAGATTATTCAATTGCGGTACGCGATACAAAACTTGGTCCCGAAGTGACATCAGCTGATATTACGAACGTTAGTGAAGCGGCGCTTCGCAACTTAGACGAGTCGGGCATTGTGCGGATTGGCGCTGAAGTGCGTTCGGGGGATATCCTCGTCGGCAAAATTACGCCCAAGGGCGAAGCGGATCTTACGCCCGAAGAAAGGCTGCTGCGCGCGATCTTCGGCGAGAAAGCCAAGGACGTGAAAGATACGTCGCTTCGTTTGCCGCACGGAAAACGCGGGCGCATTGTCGGTATTCGGGAGTTCTCTCGTGAACGCGGGGACAAACTCGAGTCGGGTGTTATTAAGCAGGTGCAAATTGAAGTCGCGCAGCTCAGAAAAATTGCAGTCGGCGACAAATTGGCTGGCCGGCATGGGAATAAAGGCGTCATCGCGCGGGTGCTCGCGGAAGAAGATATGCCGCATCTAGCCGATGGAACTCCCGTTGATATTATTTTAAATCCATTGGGCGTGGCGTCCCGTATGAACATCGGCCAGATTCTGGAGACGCATCTTGGCTGGGCCGGGAAGGCGCTCGGCTATCAAGCTATTACACCGGCATTAGCGGGCGCTACCGAGGGAGAAATTAAAGCAGAGCTGGGCAAAGCGGGCCTTCCGCTTGATGGAAAGGTTGGGCTTTTCGACGGGCGCACCGGCGAGCGTTTCAATCAGAAAGTGACAGTCGGCGTGATTTATATGCTGAAGTTGAATCATCTTGTGGAAGATAAGATTCACATGCGCTCGATTGGTCCCTATTCTCTCATTACGCAGCAGCCGCTGGGGGGCAAAGCGCAATTCGGCGGTCAAAGATTCGGCGAAATGGAAGTCTGGGCCCTGGAGGGCTATGGAGCCGCCTATACTTTGCAGGAAATGCTTACCATCAAATCGGACGATGTGCAGGGACGTTCCGCAACATATGAGGCCATTATTAATGGCGAGAAAATCCAAGCCCCGAATCTGCCGGCTTCTTTTCACGTTTTAGTGAATGAGCTGAAAGGTCTGGCTCTCGATGTCGAATTGATCGAGAAAAAGGAAGAAATCATCGCGGAGGGAACAACAAAAACCGAGGCGTCCGTAAAAGAAAAAGTGGCAACAAAATAAATACAGCTTACATGAAAGCTATGGAAACAAAAATTCGTGATTTTGAAGCCTTAAGCTTAAAGCTGGCTTCTCCGGACAAAATTCTTTCCTGGTCTCACGGTGAAGTCACAAAGCCCGAAACAATCAATTATCGCACCATTCGCGCAGAGCGGGATGGTCTATTTGATGAGCGCATCTTTGGCCCGGCCAAAGATTGGGAATGTTACTGCGGCAAATATCGGCGCATTCGCTACAAGGGCATCGTCTGCGACAAGTGCGGGGTCGAAGTGACCCGCTCAATTGTTCGTCGTGAACGAATGGGGCATATCAAGCTGGCTACGCCAGTTTCTCATATTTGGTTTTTGCGCGGCGTGCCATCAAAGATCGGCATTATCGTTGATATGTCGGTTTCTGATCTTGAGAAAGTAATTTATTTTGCCGGCTATATTATTACTGATGTAGATACCAAGGCCCAGGCCGAGGCGCTCGAAGAACTGGAGCGTGAGTTCAAGGTAAAATCGAGAAAAGCGGAGAAAAATGAGCTCGCGCGCCTCAAGGAAGCGCGCGACCGCGCTCGTGAGGAGCTGCGCTCCTTAGCGCCGCTTTCCGTCATTTCCGAAGTGGAGTACCATCGGCTCTCTTTAAAATACGGCAACGTATTCTCGGCGGAAATCGGAGCAGAAGCTCTGCGAAAAATTATGGAGCGGACCGATCTAGTAACCCTAGAGAAGCGGCTGTCTACGGAACTTGACGAGGCAACGCCGATTGCGCGCAAGAAAATCTTGAAGCGGCTCAAGGTGATTCGCGGAATGATTACGGCGGGAATCCGTCCCGAATGGATGTTCGTTACAGTCATTCCGGTAATTCCGCCGGATCTTCGCCCCATGGTCCAGCTCGACGGAGGAAGATTCGCTTCTTCGGATCTAAACGATCTTTATCGGCGGGTGATTAATCGCAACAATCGCTTGAAGCGACTATATGAATTGAAGGCACCCGAGGTAATCACGCGTAATGAAAAACGCATGTTGCAGGAAGCGGTGGATGCGCTGATTGATAACTC
>JACOZA010000012.1 GCA_016181565.1 Candidatus Sungiibacteriota bacterium | reverse complement strand
AAAACTTTTTCTCAACTTCGGGATTAATTTGAAAGTCAATATGGTCTACGCCGAGATTTACTAGGTTTTCTAGATTTTTACGGCCGAGATCGGTCCGCGCCGGCGGCTTCCAAGTAACCGCGAGAGGATGAAGGCCATATCCAAGGCAAGTTACCACCTGCCAAGTGCTATCCTTACCGCCGCTTACCGGTATGACGCAGTCATAACCGCGGCCGCGCTTTTTGGCCGACTCGGCAATCGCTTTGAACTCCTCGCGGCGCTGCGGCCAGTCAATTTTTGCTTTGGCGTCGTGAGCGAGACAGGCCGAACAAACGCCGCTTGCATTGATGCGGATGCCGGGGCGCGTGTCAGGAATGATGCAGCGGTTGCAGTATTTCATGAAGCAAATTCCTCCATAAAAATTTTGGCCGAAAGAAAGTAAAAAAGAAATTTGCTTTCGCTGTTCGGCAAGTCGGGTTTGGCTATAAGCTCTTCAATTTTATCGCGACGGACGTGGTCGTAAATAGGACTGGCGTCAAGAAGGTATCATTAAAAAAGGTCTGGTCACCTTTTAGGGCATCAAGGAGTAGCGTCTCATATGGATCTGGGAAATAATGTCCTGACGAGGGAATGCGATAGCAAAACTCAAAAAGCTCGCGGTCAAGATAGGGCGAGCGGTTTTCAATGGAATAATACATGGCGTTGAGGTCATCCTCGTGCAGAATAATCGGGATGTTTTCATAAAACATCTCGTTCATCATCCGGTTGCGGAGAAGATCGGAAGTGAAAATTTCTTCGCTGAACTTTTCTTGCCACGGACGGGTCAAATACTTGGCGAATTCCGGAGCATCAAGAAAAATGTGATCGCGGAAATCCGGATTTTTGACAAACAAATCCGGGTCGCCGAGGAGGGGATTTCGCACCATCGGCTTGATGTGCCGAGCCCACGCTTCCAGCGCGGCCGGATAAATTTCAGAATTGTTTTTTATGCCGGCAAGATAGGCCAAATGATGATCGTAATAGCCGGAGAAAAGCTCGTCAGCCGCCGTGCCGCTCACCGAAATGCGGTATTTTTGCGCAGCCATACTCTGCATCAAAAGCCAGTGAGCGAAATAGGTAATGGTGTAAACCGGGGCGTCATGCTGGCGAACGAGAGTTTTTAATTTTGGAAGAAAATCGGCGGTATCAACCGGAACGGAAGTATGGTGTATGCCGAGCTCGGCCACGGCATATTTCACCAGCTCTTTTTCGTCATAGCGCTCATCAAGATTGGTGATAGTAAAGCCGTGAACATCATAACCCAAAATTTTTTTGGCCACACTGATTAACGAGTTTGAATCAATGCCGCCAGACATGCAAAAGGCGAGAGGCACATCGGCCCGCAAACGCAGTTCCACTGCGCGGACGAGGCGCTCCCTTGCGCCTTTGACCGCCTCGTCGTAACTCATGCGCTCATTCGGCGCGAACTGCGGCCGCCAGTATTTCTTTGCGTCTTCAACGCCATCGGCGCCGATCTTGAGCACGGTCGCCGGAGGCAGTTCGGTCAGACCATCAAAAAAAATACCTCGGTTTTTCTTGTAAAGCGCTTTATAGCCGTTCACCAAGTAACGGTAAATCTGCTCAATATTCACTTTGAGTTTACGGCCGAGAAGGGCGGTAATGAATTTAACTTCTGATCCGAAGTAAATCCCCGAGGAATCGCGATAAATATAGAGAGGCTTCTCGCCAAAACGGTCGCGCGAAAGCATAAGCGAGCCATCGGCCTCATCGTAGACAGCAAAAGCCCACATGCCCTCCGTGCGCTCCAACGCCGCCTCGCCCCACTTGGCGATAGCGTTAAGCAAAACCTCGGTGTCGGACTTCGTCCGGAAAGCCGCGCCGTCTTTTTCCAATTCCTCACGGATTTCCAAATAGTTATAAAGCTCGCCGTTGTAAACCATCCAACGCGGAGCAACTTGAAACGGCTGGTTGGAGCGCGGATCCAAGTCAATAATGCTCAAGCGCGTTGAGAGCAAGTAAGCGTTCCGGCCGGCCGCGTTCTGCCAATGTTTATAGGCTGAGAAATCGGGGCCGCGGCGGCGCATTAAATCGAGGCACGTCTTGACGCGTGCCTCATCAATTTCGCCCGTTCCGAAGTATCCGGCGATGCCGCACATAGTTTAGGATATAGGGGTTAGCGGATAGGGATTAGCCGATAGCATTTTGCTGTCATGTTTACGAATACGGTAACAGTTGATTGAAGTCGGACTTCAATCACGTTACTTCAATCACGTTACTGCGATGCGCTTTAACCGGAACAAATCATCGCCCAAGCGGTTTACGCCGTGTTCAGCTGTGGGCGAGCATACAATGCCGTGACTTTTGAGTGCGGCTATGACGCGATCGGAATAGCAATTGGCCAGTCCTTCCGGATATGAGTAGTGTTTAATGGGTTTATTAATATTGGATCTTAGTTTATTTAAACTTGTCGCAATTTCTTCCCCAAGCTCCGCTTGACTCAAATATTCAAGAATCCTGTGGGTATGGCTGTGGCCGCCAATGGTGAAGAGATCGTCATCCGCAAGAGCCCGCACCTTTTCCCAAGAGAGTTTTTGGTCAAGCTCGGGATCAGGCTTCATGACCTTAACATCCAACTGGCGCCATACCTCTTCGGCAAACTCATAAGGGTCAATCGCCGGATTGCTTTTCACGAAGCCGCGGATGCTTTCAAGAAGCTCACGCTTTTTCCGGGGAGTATCGTACACCCGAGGTCCGGCAACAAACGGCAAGGAGAGTCTAAAGGAAGAAGTTATTTCGACGGCGTAATCTATCATGTCCACCCAGGAAGGAGCGTTTTCGTCCACAAATTTGGTGGTGAAGTAAAAAGTTGCCGGCAGGCCAAGCCGGCGCAGGACTGGTGCAGCAACGGAATAGACGTTTTCAAAACCATCGTCGAAGGTTACGGCGAAGGCCCGAGGGGGCAATGGATCAGCGCCGAGGGAAGCGGAAACAATTTGCGGCATGGAAACGGCCGCGCCAGACCGGCAGAGGCTCTCCAAAATTGCGGTGAACTCGTCAAGCGGCAAGTGCTTCTTGTTGTAATTGCGGACGGGGTGGGTGTCAGCGCGGATTACCCCGTGGAGCAGGAAAATCACAAAGGTGCGCTCGCCGAGAAAAGAAGCGTAGTCGGTCATAAGCCGGCGGTGTAGCGTTCAAACTTTTTTACGCATATCGCCTTTAGTTCGGCAGGCATAAAGGAATAATACCTTCCGCGCTGCAACTGCTTGCGGGAAGGAACGGGTAAACCCGACTGAAGAACTTGAAGTGCGGCGAGTGAGAGTTCAGAACAGACTTTGGTGTTGACGGAACGCAGTTCGTGAAGCCGGGCGTTTTTCGGCAGACGCAGTTGCGACTGAAAGACGATGTCACCGGTGTCCAACCCCTCATCAACAAAATGCAGGGTGGTAACAAGGTTATCAAAATCGTTGTGGTAAATGGCCCAGAGGTGCGTATCCAATCCCCTATAATGTTCCGGGTTGCCGCCGTGCAGGTTGAAACAGGCGCGAGAGGTAACGCGGATCACCGCCGGATATAGCTTGCCCGTTCCGAAAACGATGACTGCATCCGGGCGAATGGCCTCGAGGGCAACAATGCTTGCGGGGTCGTTGACTGAAGAGAATTCACGAGTTTCGGTAAGGTCGGAAAAACCGCCCTTGAAATCTTTAAGCAGAACCTCGCGCTCGTAGGTATCACGGAGATCTTCAAAGGGGTGGTGAGTTGGGAAGGGTGGAGGGTTCGCTCCCGGGCTCAAGGCCGCCGCCCGGCCGGATCCAAGTGAGATCGGCCAAAGCGATGCGGTGGCCTTGGGGCAAATCGCGGCCGGCAACAATGGAGCGGCGAATCGCCGCGATATTGCCTTCTTCGGCGGCCAAAACTTTCTTTTCCGGCCGTCCAAGCATAGAGTTGACAAGCTGAACGCGTTTCACGAGCTCACTCATCTCGAAGAAATCGGCGGAAAGCTGATGGTCGCGAAAACTAGAATAATTTTTATCAAGAGTAAAGTGCTTTTCAATAATGCGGGCGCCGAGGGCGACAGCGGTAACGGCGGCTTCAAGACCCAAGGTATGATCCGAGTAACCCACCGTGCAGCTCAATAGCTTGGCGAGGAACGGAATGGCGCGAAGGTTAGCTTGTTCCGGCGGCACGGGGTAAGCGCTGATACAGTGGAGAATGGCCAGATGGCCGGCAGCGCGTCGAGCGCCCCACTTATCTTCGATGAACTTCACGGTGCGCTTGACTTGAGCCAAGTCACTCAAGCCCGTTGATACAATCAGGGGTTTCCCGCTTTCAGCCGCACGGGCTATCAAGGGATAAAAGTTATTGTCGCCAGAGGCGATTTTAAGAGCATCCGCAGTTCCGGCGAGAAAATTAGCGCTTTCAAGATCAAAGGGCGTTGAAATAAAAAGCAGGCCGAGAGAGTGTGCCAGTCGAGCCAAAGCGCCAAACTGATCAAAACTCAATTCAAAAGACTTGAGGCGCTTAAAGCGGGATTCGTCCGCACCCGAAACATAGTGCAAACTGATCAAAACTCAATTCAAAAGACTTGAGGCGCTTAAAGCGGGATTCGTCCGCACCCGAAACATAGTGCTCGGTTCGGAAAGTTTGGAGCTTAATCGCGTCGGCCCCGCTTTCGGCGGCTTTTTTTACCAGTTCTTTTGCCACCTCAAAATTGCCCTCATGGTTGTTACCAACTTCGGCAACGACGAGAATTTTATTGTCTGTGTCAAATGTGCCAATGCGCATAGTGTTTGTCTACGTTGCCGCCTGCGAAGAGTTATACGCCTTCGAAGGCGGTTTTAAGAGTAGAAACCAGCTCGGTAAAGACCCTATCGTCAATTTCGTTGGCAAAGTCGGTATCAGGTTTCGACGGCCAACCCTTGTCGAGAAAAGTTACACCGGCAAATTTTCTTTCTTTGGCATAGCGCGGAAAAACGGCAAAGTGAACTTCAGGGTTGGCCATCATCAGCATAAGATAATTAATCTTGTCGTTCTGAAAAAGTTTTTGGAGATTATTTTCTACTTCGCGGAGGACCTTGGGTAACTCGGCAAAACTCGCCTCGGAGATCTTGGAAAAAGCGGTGACCTTATCCTTGCAGACCAAAAGAAGAGTGGCGAGTGTCGCCTGCTTTGAGGCGCATAAAACTATCCAGTTTGAGTATTCTTTGACTAGGGCTTCGGGGTAGCCAAATTTGCTAAAAGATTCGTCGGGCATAGGTTTAAAAATTTATCTGTTTATATATTTTGTTATT
>JACOZA010000036.1 GCA_016181565.1 Candidatus Sungiibacteriota bacterium | reverse complement strand
CTTTCACTAGAATTTCAGGGATAGTGCCGTCAATAGCCAAAGAGAGTGCATGTTCATAGAGCGACATTTCACCGAACTTCTGTTTCACGATTTCAAACACGGCTTTGCCGGGTCGGAAACCCTCGATTGGGTTCTTTTCCGAAAGCTTTTTAGCCGCGCGTTCCAAATACGGCTGGAGTTCTGCCGGCTGCAGTTCGATTTCAATTTCTACCGTGGAATCCGCGTTGCGTTTGATCGAGGTTTGCATAAAAGCAGAATCAGTTTAACAAATTTATGCCAATTATAAAAGGAGAAAGTTGTTATAGGAGAATCTTTCCTGATGATCCCGGCATCAGACACTCTTTCTCGGCCGCGGAAAAGTGTAGTTAAGTAGAGAGAGTACCGCGTCGCGCGCTTTTTAATAGCAACCTGATCTTTTCGCTATGAGTTGCGTCAACGACTTTCAAAACGATCACGTGAGAAAGCAAAGAACGATCCTTAAGAAACTCATAGAATTTTTCTGTAATCGGCTCGGGACTTATCCAGGCGCTGGCTTGCAGTTTTACAAAACCTAAGCTGCGTAATTCGTAGCGAAGCAGGTCGCGTGACTTACGTAGTCGCTCTGGAATATCGAATATCATGACATACCATGCCCCATCCCGCTTGTTCACGTGCGAAAGCTTTAATCCAATGCGGCGCACTAGTTGATCTCCCTTTGCCGTTAATTTAATGCTTTTGCCGCGACGGTGGGACGGTATAATAAGGCCGCGCGCTTTGAGACGGCGCAATTCTTGATAAATAGTATCGGGTGGCACTGAATCGAGTCCTAGGAGCGCTCGTGTAAGCGCGGTTTCTGGGTACTTTTTGGGCAAGAAAGACTCGGCGAGTCCCGTGCCGAGCTCTGCCAGGCCGAGAAGAATATATTCAGCGACCGAGAGCGCAACTCGTTTCTTGTCCTGTTGATAAATTATTTTTGCCATCGAGGATTATCGGACGAGCTAAATACCAATAATATCATATTACACCTTTTCTCGGCCGCGGAAAAGTGAAGCCTATGATGTTCAACCATATTTATCGGTCTTAACAAGAATGGTTGGCATAAAAAGAAAAGCGGCAGGAGGGACTGGTGTCCCTCCTGCCGCGGCGGGCGTTACGTCAATTCTTGGAAATGCCGGAGCGCGGCTTCTCCGGGATAAGTGCTGGAGGATAAACAGATGCCCTGTCCTTGATGTATTCCTCGGCAATCTTGCCAAAACCCTTGATGAAGGCCCAGCTGATGGCGCGGTCGCGATGCAGCCGATAGCGTCGTACACGATTATGAGCAGAGAGGAAACTCATCGCAGCGATTCGACGACTCTCCTCATCTGCGGCTCGGTTCTGCTCTTCTCGCCAATAGTTCAGCGCGTTCTCTCGCATAGTAAGCTCTTGGTCAACCTTCCGCAGGCCCTCGTAGACATCGTTTTCATCCCAACCGCCGAAGTAGTGGCGGAAGGCAGTGTCTCGATATATCCAGATCGCAAACCAGATAACGAAGATACCGCCGCCAGCAACGAGCATGAGAACCATTTGTTGACTCATGGTCAGACTCCTCCTCCCGAGGATCCTTTCCTCGGTATGTCCGCGGCGGTTCTTCCGCCGCGGCGAGGTTAAGAGAACTTGGAAGCCCTCGAGCCAATCTCGGGGCCGCTGGCAGTATCTTTAGCGCATCTCGCCTGCGAAAGCAAACCGCCAAGACTACGTCTTGGCGGTTTGAATTACCTCTCAATTCTTGTTGCCTAGCCTCCTAGGTTCTAGATGAACCGAACCAAGAGCAGCGCGACGATGTTCACGATCTTAATCATGGGGTTTATGGCGGGCCCCGCGGTGTCTTTGTAGGGGTCGCCGACGGTGTCGCCGGTGACCGCCGCCTGGTGCGCGGGGGATTTTTTGCCGCCGTAATTTCCCTCCTCGATATATTTCTTGGCGTTGTCCCACGCCGCTCCTCCGGCTGTCATCGAAAGTGCCACAAAAAGTCCCGTAAGCAGCGAGCCCATCAGTACTCCGCCGAGCACTTCCGCCCCGTGTCCCCGCGCCAGAACCACGATAAGAATCGGCACAACCACCGGGATCAGCGCCGGAATAATCATTTCGCGCAGGGCGGCTTTAGTCACAATATCTACCGCTCTCGCATAGTCAGGTTTGGCCGCGCCCTCGAGAATTCCTTTGATCTCGCGAAACTGCCGCCGCACTTCTTCGACGACATCCGCCGCGGCTTTCCCGACGGCTCGCATGGCAATTGACGCGAAAAGATACGGCATCAAGCCGCCGATGAAAAGTCCCACCAGTATAAAAGGATTGGAAAGATCAAAGACCGCAATCTTGCCAAAGTTTTTAAGCTCTTCCGTGTAGGAAGCGAAAAGGACGAGTGCGGCGAGGCCCGCAGAGGCAATGGCGTAGCCCTTGGTGATGGCTTTGGTGGTGTTTCCCACCGCATCCAGCCGGTCGGTGACGGCGCGTATTTCCTCGGGAAGCCCCGCCATTTCGGCAATCCCGCCGGCGTTGTCTGTGATAGGGCCGAAAGAATCAATAGCGACAATAATCCCCGCGAGCGAAAGCATTGTAACTGCGGCGATGCCGATGCCATAAAGGCCGAATAAGAGAAAGGCGCCAAGCACTCCCGCGGCAATGATTATGACGGGCAAGACGGTTGCTTCCATTGACATCGCAAGTCCCATAATCATGTTTGTCCCATGCCCCGTGGTGGATGAGCGCGCGATGTTTTGCACCGGTCGGAATTTCTTCGAGGTGTAGTATTCGGTTGCAACCATCATGCCGGCTGTCACCAGAAGTCCGACAACTCCGGACAGAAAGATGCGCCACGCATCAGTCCCAGAGAAAGTTATAGAGCTCAATGGATAGAGCATGAGCGCGGCTAACGCCGACGAGACGATGAGCCCGCGGTAAAGTCCGCCCATAATTGAGCCGCCGGGTTTTACCCAGACGAAGAAGTTGCCGATGATCGAAGCGATGATCGAGATTGCTCCGATGAGAAGCGGGAAGTAAATAATTTTTTCGTTGCCCGGGAAAAGAAGGTGCCCTAGGAGCATGGCGGCGATGGCGGTGACGGCGTATGTTTCAAAAAGATCAGCTGCCATGCCGGCGCAGTCGCCGACGTTATCCCCGACATTATCGGCGATGACAGCGGGATTCCTCGGGTCATCCTCGGGAATCCCCGATTCCACTTTACCCACAAGATCCGCGCCCACATCTGCCCCCTTGGTGTAAATACCTCCGCCGAGCCGCGCAAAGACTGAAATCAGCGAGCCGCCAAACGCGAGCCCGACTAGCGCATTGATATCCAGGCTCACCGCATAAAATACCGACACCGAGAAGAGTGCTAGTCCCACCACAAGAAATCCCGTCACCGAGCCGCCGCGATAGGCGATGAGAAATGCCTT
>JACOZA010000082.1 GCA_016181565.1 Candidatus Sungiibacteriota bacterium | reverse complement strand
GAATGAAGCCTCGCGCGTGATAATGACTGAAAAACCTTCTTGGCTGATAAGCCAGACGTCGTTGGGCGCATTCTTACGCAATTCAAATCCGGCAACGGTAAGGCTGGCATCATCGCCGAAGATTTTTATCAATTGGTCAAAAGTTTGAACGTCACTCGATTCAAAAATATGCGCTCCCAAAGAACTATTTCCTCCCCTATCGCTCGTAATTTTTAAGATGAGCGTGCCTTGAGTTTCTGGAGCGTCGCCGAAGATTACGCCGGTTTTATCCATAAAATAGCAGCTGGCGGCGCTGTCCCCGATGACCGGCGCCGTTGTCGTACTTACAACCGGGCGCTGGCGGAAGCAGTAAATCGCCCAGAGAGAGCGCTCGGCGACATCTGCGGTAATTATGCCGGGGAATACTTTCTTGACTTTCACCTCGGCGATTGCCGGAAATTCTTGCCTTAAGCTATTCTCAACCGAAGAAAGAGAAAAAAAGAGGATATTATTCCGCGGCACAGTCAGCCAACGCTCCCCCGCGATTCTTGAATCAATAAAATTTTTGACGGAATCGGCGGAGAGCGTTTCCGTCCCGCGGACTTCAATGGATTGAATTCTGAAATAAGAAAGATGCAAAAAAGCGTAGAGCCCCCAGTAGCCAAGCCCGATAACCGCAATGACGCCGACAAGAATCAGCCGCGAACGATTGAGTAACGCTCGCTTTTTCTTTGGCTTGCGCCGGTAAACCACGCGATCCGGTTTCCAATAGGTCTTATCTGTCGGCATAGACTTAATTCTATCAGAAATTTGGCTTAAATATTAGACAATACTGTGAATTACTTGACAAGGTTGACGCATTCCGTTATACTTGTATCATCGTAATATCAGCACCTTCCACCTAGCCCCCTTCGGGGCTGGCCCAAACAAAACGTCCCCGGGTGAGTGGGACACAAAAATCTGGGCACCCCAAGGAGGGAATGCCTATGGGAGGGTTCCTGTAGTGCATGTGATGTGCAACAACAAAGGCAATTTCAACATCGACCAGGCCACGGACGTCACCGGCGGCCACGACCGCGCCTAGCGCGACTGGCGCCAGGCGCCGCCAGCGTAACCCGCTTCGGGTCCGCTGACGGGCACGAGTTCATCTTCATCTGGAAGTACCGCCGCCGCCCATGGAGCGCGATCGCGACGCGCTGCGCTCCGTGCAGATCCTGAACCCCAGGCCGCGTTTGTACAGCGAGATGGTCCCCGCAGACGGGGGCTACGCGCAACGCGCGTGCACGTGTTGAGCGAGCGGGCCACGGCGGCCCGCCGCGGGATCCCGTGTGGCCGGCTAGAAGCACCACGCCCACGGGGTCCCCCGTCGGGATTTCATCGTTCATCGATGCCGGGAAGCAAGGGTGCTCCCCCGGCCCACAACCGAAAAAGGGAGGAACCCCACCAGGAACCCTCGTCGGACGTACCTGCGAAAAGCGGGAGAACGACTGGGGGCTGGTCAAACAAGTTCTTCGTTATCCAGGGGGAGGGCTCCAAATTTTGGAGTAGCACTGAAGGATGAGACTCCCCCACTCGAGGCCCCGAACACCTATGATGTACATGGTGCTCGGGGCCTTTCTAAATATCCACACAAGGTCTCGATGATTGGCAAGGACGTGCTAGAATACCTGATAACGAGATGCGGAAAGGAGGTCAACCGTAGCCCAACCTTGTGGGTTAGAGCACGCTCGCTCCCCATCAGCGGGCGTGCTCGCCGAACTACTCTTCTCTTTCTCGCCGTCACCGAAGCCCGGTGACTATTTGTTTGCCCACACAAGCCACCAGACCAATTTTATACCACTCCACATTTGATATTCATCTCATTTTTTTATCTCTCTCTTACTGTTCTCTAATTGGCGTAAGTGGAAATAAGAGAATCACATTATAATATGCTATAGCGTATTATAATAGTACAGGAAATCTGACCAGTGTTTTTTGTTTCACAAATTTAAATGTATTGATTATGCGCTATAGCGGATTATTAGTACATGAAAGTATATATCTATATATCCATTCGCTACTGTACCAAAGCAACGCTATAGCGTGGGATGAGTACATAATACAGCAACATTTATATTAGCCTATGGGCTAATATAAATGTAAGGCTGGACAATCAAACAACTATCTTATAAATAAGCAGATTGATACGCGTTAAAACTTCATAGGCTGTGGTGCCTATTTTTTTTGCGATCTCATCGGCGCTGATAAATTCACGCCCCTGCCCCGTTAGAGGCCCGCGTCTGAAACGCGGCAGACGCCTGCGGCGTCTTGCCTCTAACGGGGCCTGCTTCCCGATAATGACCACTTCATCCCCGACGCGGACATTTTTGATACGGGCCACATCCACCATGGTCATATCCATGGTAACGCGTCCCAGCACATGAGAGCCCCCGATCAAATCCGTGCCAGTAGCCGACAGGCAAAATCGCAATTTTGGTATCGCGCCGCACCCGCTCGGTTAGGTCATAGCTGACCCGTTCTCCCTTTTTTATTGTTTTCACTTCGCCGACAATTGTTTTCCAGGCGAGCACCGGGCGCAATCGGACTCCCGGCGCGGGGTAATACCCATAGAGCCCGATGCCGAGACGCACGAGACTATGTGAAGCTTGCGGGAAATTGACGATGCCTTCGGTTTTGTTGAAGTGGACCAGTCGCGGCCCAAGATCGGCTTTCTGGAATAATTCCAGACACCGCTCAAAGGCCAAAATCTGTTTTCGGGAAAACGCAGAGTGTGAAGCCATGGCCAGATGCGAATATAAGCCGTCGGGACGCAGGCGATACTGCTTGAGAGCGGCAATTAATCTCGGAACTTGAGACTCTTGAAATCCTTGCCGGTGCATACCGGTATCAATTTTGACATGAAATCGCGGGCGCTTCTTCAATTTGGCGAGTGAGGCGAGGCCCTCAAAATGCGAGATGGTGACTACAATGTTTTTAGCGGCGGCTTCGCGCATCCGAGTCGGCAGCGTGTAGCCCAAGACTAAAATCGGATTTTGAATATTTTCTTTCCGCAGCCGCAGGGCTTCAGTGATTGAATCAACGCCTAAATAAAGATTCTGGCGCGCCAAGAGTTTGGCGATCGTCACCAAGCCGTGGCCGTAGGCGTTGGATTTAATCATCACCATCATGGAAGCGCCTTGGGCGCGCCGCGCGAAGTAGCGCAAATTGGCGAGTAGCGCCCGGCGATCAATTTCAATCCAAGTGCGATGCGTTCTTAATAGAGGCGTCATCACGTGTATCCTATCACAGCCGAATTTCTGATCCTTCAGTGACAGCCGCCGATAAGATTATAAGTCACAAAATTATATGGTAGACACTATAATTGAAGCATTGACAAGATTAAATGATACGGAGTAGAGTGACTTCATCAATCACCGGCTCGGCCGCCTAGAGCCAACGGCAGCCGCACCCGTGCGCTCTTTCCCGCACTCAAAGGCGGGAGAAAGGAGGACCCCAACCAAGCCCCAAAGCTCACCACGTGAAGAAAGCACCCGCAACGGCGTGAGCATGGGCTGGTAACTCCATACACAATTCAATCGCCGAGTCGCAGCGAGTCCCCCTGCCGCAGCGGAAAACTGCTTGCGGCAGGGGTGTATTTATTTCTAATGTTTTTACTCATTTCTCGTTAACGCCCGTTCTTCTCTAACTATGACGCCGGAGTTCATAAACGCCGAGCATATACGGCCGCAGCGCCTCGGGAATCCGCACCGAGCCGTCCGCCTCCTGATAATTTTCAAGAATTGCGATAATCGCTCTAGACGTTGCGATGGCGGTACCATTCAAGGTGTGAACAAATCCATTCTCGCCATTTTCTCTCCGGTAACGGATCCCTAGATTTCGCGATTGATAATCAGTTGTATTGGAAGCGGAAGTGACTTCGCCCCAGTCTCCCCTTCCGGGCATCCAAGCTTCAAGGTCGATCTTCCGCGCCGCCTGCGTGCCCAAGTCGCCCGCGCACATTCCCACCACGCGATAGGGAATTTTTAAACCCTGCCAAAGCGTTTCCTCTACGCTTAAGAGCTTCTCATGCATCGCGGCCGAATCTTCAGGTCTTGCATAGACAAACATTTCTACTTTTGAGAACTGATGAACTCGGTAAAGCCCCCGAGAATATTTTCCGTAACTGCCTGCTTCCTGCCTGAAGCAGTGAGAATATCCCGCATATCTAAGGGGTAAATCCTTTTCTTCAAGAATTTCTCCAGCATGAATGCCGGCCAGCGTGACTTCGGAGGTCGCAATGAGCCCTAAGTCGCTGTCTTTGACTTCATAGGTCTGCGCTTCCGGCCCCCGAGGCAAATAGCCAGTCCCTACATAAAACTGCTCTCTGGCCAGATCGGGCGTTAGCCAGATAACAAATCCGCGCTGTCTCAAAATATCCAACGCATATTGAACAAGTGCCAGTTCTAACAGCACGCCTTCATTCTTAAGATAATAAAATCCCGATCCGGAAACCTTAGCGCCGCTTTCAAAATCAAGGATGTCGAGACTAGTGCCCAGCGCCACATGATTCAGCGGCTCAAATTCAAAATCAGGTTTGTCACCAACTTCGTGAAGCACCACGTTGTCTTTTTCAGAAACTCCAGGCGGAACTTCAGGCAGTGGTAAGTTGGGAATTTGTTTCAATAATTCACTTACCTCGTCTTCAAGCGTTTTCAGTTCAAATTCCTTGTGGCCGATTTTATCTTTTAATTCTTTTGAGTTAATAACTAGCAAAGTGCGTCGAGCTTCTCCTGCCTTAGAATATTCTGCTGACATTTCATTCTGTTCGGCACGCATCTTTTCCAACTCACGAAGTGCCGCCAAGCGTTTCGTATCCACTTCGCGGATATAATCCACACCAACATCCGCGCCGCGTTTTTTCAGCGCATCTTTGACAAGCTCCGGATTTTTGCGAATCAGTTCGATGTCGATCATCTCCTAGCAACTAGCGACTAGTATCTAGCCACTAGCATATAAAAATTACTTTCTGTTGCGAAGATATTCACGGACACCCTCCAACCAGCCTCCCCTAAAGTATTTCGCGGGCTTTAATTTTGCAATTGGAACCCATTGATATTCGGTATGCTCCCTAGATAAACGGATAGCTCCTCCAGTATATAAAACAGGATAGCCAATCGCAAAAATGCGTACGTTTCTTTTCAGAGAAGCCTCGCGCCGTTCGTGCCGCATAAAAATCTCCGGCTTCCCGAGGCGATACCTCACCGCGCTCCCCAATTCTTCTTTCATTTTCCGTTTAATCACCGACTCGAGCAGAACACGAAACTCATGTCTTTGGATTCTTCCTCCCGGCAGGTCCCAACCCCCATACCGATCTTTGAAAATAAAAAGTCTGCCTTTGTCTTCAAGAAATACTTTCACTGCGACATAATACAAATCCCGCTCCGAGGCCATACAGTAGTTTCTATTACCTATTACCTGCCACCTATCACCTAACCGCGAGGCCGCATCAGCGGGAAAAATACCGTTTCGCGCACCGGCTTATCCATAATCACGGCGAATAGTCTTTCCGAAAATCCGAACCCAGCCGTAGGCGGCATGCCGTATTCGAGCGCTTCGATAAAGTCCTCATCGAGTCTCTGCGCTTCAGCATCTCCGGTTCTGCGCAACGTTTCCTGTTCGAGAAAGCGCTGGCGCTGGTCCAGCGGGTCATTCAGCTCGGAAAATCCCTTACCGAGTTCCGTGCCGCAGGCCATAACTTGCACGCGCTCAACGCGGGATTTATCCGATGCGAGGCGTTTAGCCAGCGGCTCAACTTCAACGGGCGGATTGATTAGAAAGGATGGGTTCGTGAGTGTGGGACGCACTTTCTTCTTGAAAATCGCGTCAATCATTCTGCCCTTACCGTGGTGCTTGGCGATATCAATGTGCTCGTTTTTGGCATAAGCCGCCAATGCTTTTTCCGTGGCTTCTCCAAGATCAATACCGGTCTCTTTTTTAAACGCCTCGTAATAATCAATGCGGGGCCAGGGCCGCGACCAATCGATAGTCTCGCCGTTCGACAAGTGGGCGAGAGTGCCCAAAGTCTCGCTGATTACAGTCTTATACAGCGACTCCACCAAAGGCATTAAGTCGTTGTAATCTGCGAAAGCCCAGTAAAATTCGAGTTGTGTATAATCTTGCAGATGTTCGCGATCAATGCCTTCATTGCGAAAAATGCGGCCGATCTCAAAAACTTTTTCATACCCACCGACGATGAGACGCTTTAAGGGAAGCTCAAGTGAAATGCGAAGATAGAGATCAATATCGAGAGCGTTTAAATGCGTGACAAACGGCTCGGCGTCTGCGCCGCCGGGGATCTGTTCCAGCGCAGGCGTCTCAACTTCAAGAAACCCCTGCTGGAGCATAAAACTACGAGCGGCTTGCCAAAATTTGGACTTCCTTACAAATAGGTCGCGGGCTTCTGGATCCATGACAAGATCGAGATAACGCCGACGCAGACGCTCTTCAACATCAACCAGGCCGTGCCATTTCTCCGGCAGCGGCCGCAAGGACTTAGCGAGTATGCGCACACTTGATGCTGCGATGGTCTTCTCACCGCGCTTAGTGGTAAATGGCACCCCGGACACTTCGACGATATCGCCGATGTCGAGCCTACCGACAATCGTATCGTATGGATCTCCTAGAACATCCCTTTTGAAAAGAGCTTGGAGCGTGCCTGAAGCATCGCGAAGATCGCCGAAGGTTGCGCCCCCGTGCTCGCGCAATGCCATGAGACGCCCCGCTATCATCGCTTCTTTCTTCTTAGCTTCATACGCTTCAAAATCGCCCAGAAGTTCTCCAACGCTAAGAGTCCGGCTGGAGTCTGCCGGATAGGGATCGATCTCAATTCTTCGCAATTCTTCGAGCTTTTTTAGTCTTTCGGCGCGGATATCTTCAAGCGGCATGCTAAGTAGTAGAAATTCGACTAATAATTCAATACAAAAAACGTGGGGCGATTCTCCCAAACACAAGATGCCCAGTAAAGGACAACAAGCTCGGTTCGCAAGACGAACCTGTCAAATTTTCACTACCCGGCATGCTCCTATTCTAGGAAATCGCGCCGTGATGGTCAAAATCACGCCAAACTAGCTGATGCTGCGAATGGTGTAGTCTTGCACACCACCCGGTGTTCGCACGCTCACTTGTTCTCCGATCTTCTTGCCAAGAAAGGCTTTGCCCAGCGGCGATTCGTTCGAGATCTTTCCGCCCAGAGGATCGGCTTCTTCAGAACCGACAATAGTATAGGAAACTTTGGCGGCATCTCCTGCTTCTACCATTACCGTCGAGCCGATGTCGACAATGTCAGTACGATGGTTCTCGGAAATTAACACCGCTTCGCGAAGAATATCCTCGAGCTCGGCGATCCGCGCCTCATTCTGCGATTGCGCATCTTTGGCTTCCTGATATTCAGCGTTCTCCGACAAATCCCCCAGAGCTTTGGCAGACTCGATGCGCTCCGCGATGTCTTTGCGCGTTGTTGTTTTTAGTTCATTCAGTTCATTTTTTAATTTTTCGAGACCTTCGGGAGAAAGATATTGTGACATAGAAGATTAGAATCAATAACGTGTAACACAGTATAACGTGGTCGAACGCGCCGTCAAACCTGCTATCCACAAGCTGGGGCGTTGTGGGTTAAGGCCCCGCATACTTACGGCAGTGAAGTTTGAGAAGGCGCGGCGACCAGTATGCGCTTTTTGCCCTCGGTGAAATACCAATAGAGCACCTCGCGCGCCACGGGGGTGGCAATGGGGGTGTTGAACGGGACGTCTTCTGCCACCACGACCAGCACCAGTTCCGGATTTTGGTAGGGCGCGAAAGCCGTAAACCAGCCGTGCGTGTTTTTTTGAAATCCGGTTTGGGCCGTCCCCGTTTTCGCGGCTACCTCAATCACGAAATCTGCGAAATAAGCACGGGCGGTGCCTTCAGTTGCAACTAATCGCATGCCTTCACGAGCCACCTGTATAGAACGCGGCTCTGCGATATTGGTCCGAACTGCTTCCGGTTCGATAGTTTTAACAACATTGCCGTACTCATCAAGAATCGCGCTGGCAATGCGCGGTCGCCAGAGCGTCCCTCCGTTGGCAACCGCGGCGATCATCGCGGCAATCTGCAGGGGCGTGGCTTGGAAAGCGCCCTGGCCGATGGAAGTTTGATAGGTATCGCCGATTCTCCAGACCGGATCATTGGGACGAGTTTTGGCGATCGTGTCGGGTCCGGGGACCAGTCCCCCGACTTCACCGGAAATATCAATGCCCAGAGGCGCGCCAAAACCGAACTTCCTCATATATTCGCCCAATTTGGTAATACCCAGGCCTTTCACGTCTTGATATCCTCCCCCCACAATATAAAAGTACACGTTGGCGGATCGTGCGAGAGCCGCCCGCATATCGATCCAGCCCTGCGGCCTCCAATCAATAAATCTAGTTTCTTCGCCCGGCCGATAAGGATTCGGAACAGAAATAAACCCCGGGTCATAAATCTTTTTGGTTGGGTCAATTACCTGTTCTTCAAGCGCCGCGACTGCAATCATGGGTTTGATGACCGAGCCGGAAGGATACACCCCGCCGATCGCACGATTGAAAAGGGGTTTTTGTGAGGAAAGAAACGTCCGCTCATAAGCTAAAGGTGACAAGTGCCGCTGAAAAACATTGGGGTCAAAGCTCGGAAGTGACACAAGCGCTCGGACAGCGCCGTTCCTTGGATCAATCGCGACGGCACTGCCAGCAGTCTTTCCTTGCGTCTCAAGCGCCCTCCGCAATGAATCGTAGAGTACCCGCTGCAGCCCCGCGTCAATATTAAGCACCAGGCTCTCGCCAATCACGGGTCGTCTTTCCGGGAGCTCCCCCAAACGCGCACCACTGGAGTTCACTTCAATCAGTTGCTCGCCGGGTGTCCCGCGAAGTTCTTTTTCATAGGTGAGTTCCACCCCATTCTTCCCGATAATATCGTCTCCTCGATAACGTTCATCTTGGTTGATCTGGGATTTGTCGATTTTACCGACGTAACCTATGACATGCGCAAATGCCGCTCCGGCATAGTCACGGAACTCACGGGTGCGCACAAATACTCCGGGAAATTCCTTAGGACGAGATTGAAGCTCGAGCGCTAATTCGCGCGGAATATCCGCGGCGACGATTATTTCTGAAGACAATTTATCATCCAGAAGCTCCGGGTCGAAACCGGCCTCTTTGATATCTCCTTCACTATTTCCAAGCAGCTTGGCGAGCGATGCCATAAGAGCGCGCCGCCCCTCGGCTGTTTCAGGCAGCTCACCGCGCTTCAGAATAACCTCAAAGCCCGGAATATTTTTAACTATCGGCTCTTTGCGAATGTCGTAAATTATGCCCCGGGGCGCGGGCAACGTGATCGTAAACAAACGATTCTCTGTTGCGCGTTTTGCAAATTCCTCTCCCTTTGTCACTTGCAGAAACCATGTCCTGCTAATCAGCGCAAGAAACGCCGCCGCAACCAAAACGGCAACAATCATGAACGGGAATCGTCCGAGCGCCGACTCGATGCGTCCCTCCAGCTGATCCGCATTGAAGTCCTCGGGATTCAAGGAATCCATCAGCACCTCTTCAGGAGCAACTTCAAGCCCCAGGGCTGGCGATTTGGAGAATAATCGGCGTTTGTTAAACCACATAATGGGAGCCGTGAGTCTCGCGCTTCCGATACCCATGCCAAATAAGTAAAAGTGCCAAAGGAATCATCGTGACAAATACAATAAGCAATTGCCGAGTAAAACGCCAGAAGCCGGCGTGGTATCCCGCCAATCCCCAGGCGCCCAGGGCAAATACCAGCGCCCCCAGCAGACTCCCGAGAACCACCAGCGCCGCATCTCCCCAGAAATACCGGCGCAGCAAGAAACGCTTTACTGCATAACTGAAAACTGCGAGGAAAAGAAAAAGGGCGATATGCATGCCAAAGGGCAAGGCACTATAAGAGTCGATAATTAGCCCCGCGAGAACCCCAACCAAAACTTGCGAATATTTACCCGCTTCGAGCGACCAAAGAAGAAAAAGCATCACGGGCAGACCAAGCCCCCAGTAGGCGAATCCAGAAAACCCTGACAAAAATAGTGCCAGAGAAACAAAGAAAAATATGAGAAACCAAGTCGCAGACATACTAGAATCCATCTCAAAAAATATTCGAATAATTATCGCTCACCTAGCACCACCAGCACATGATCAAGAAAAGCAAACCGCACCGGAGATTTAACGCGAATATCCTGAAAAGACTCCGTGGTGTTGTGGCTCACTGCCACGACCGCCCCCACCGGCAGTCCCGCGGGGATACCCTCGTTGAACCCTGCTGTCACCACCACGTCGCCCATCCCGACCGAAACGCTCTCCGGCACCAGTGACACGGTATACTCACCGCCGTTATCGCCGTGAAGCACGGCGTCAATTTTTGCCGGGAGAATTGAAATTGTCAGCGTCTCAGAAGGGCTCGAAAGCAACCGAATGGTCGCGGTACTTTCCGAAACAGTCCGGACAATCCCAACTAAAACTCCTTCGGGTGAGAGAGCGGGGAATCCTTCTCGAAGCCCATGGGTACTGCCGCGGTCAATCACCAGGTACTCGTCGCGAAGTTCAGTGAAACTCCCAATGATCGAGCCGTATTCCACGGCTTGTTTCGTCGACAACTGCAGTGATAGGGCGCGGCGCAGCGTTTCATTTTCCTCGCGTAATTTCAGCAGCTCGGCTTTATCAATGAGGAGTTGAGACTCCCTGTCTCTAAGCGTCCGATTGTCGCGGAATGCCGCGGCGCGTTCCCGGAGGTTCACTCCCCACTGCCCCCAAGTATTTCCCAGACGATGCAGCGGAAGAACGATCTGCGAACTTACCTGTATAATAAATGATCGGGTGCCTCCGCGCGCTGGTTTATAAAAAACGATAAAAACGACAATCGCAAGCACCGCGAGAACCCCCAGCCATTGAAGAATTGTTCGAGGATACTTTTTGCGCATAAATAAATCCCGTTACATCCGCACTAAAGTGCGGAGTTTTTCATTGATATTTTTTTAAGACTCTCCTATTCACCCCAGATTAGAAACGAAGTTTCTAACAGGGTCCATCTCCTGCCAAGACAGGAGATTTATCGGATGTAACGGGATAAACTGTGTTATTTTAAGCCACGGGTTTTCGCCTCGCCGAAGTGGCTCTCGCCTCGGCTTCTCTTGGGATGAAGGTTGCGAGAGCGGGGGGAAATAGCATGCGTCACCAAACGGCCCATCCTGCCTAGCCCCTAACGTATTTTCAAACGTTAAGCCGGGACCGGCACCTTTTCGTATCGAGTGGACACCAGAACATTCCGCAGGGCGTCCAAATCCTCAAGGATTATTCCCGTTCCCCGCACAACCGCAGACAGCGGATCCTCGGCGAGGCGCGTCGGGATCCGAACTTCAGCGGCAACTAACTTATCCAACCCGCGCAGCAATGACCCGCCGCCGACAAGCACGATCCCGTGGTGCATAATATCGGCCACGAGTTCCGGCGGAGTTTCTTCGACCGTGGCTTTAATGGCGTTGACGATTGTCTGAATAGAATGTTTAGTCGCGCGGCGTATATCGCTGTCGTCAACCACGACTTCTTTGGGGAGACCGGAGATAACGTCCCGTCCGCGCATGGTCGCTTCCAACGGCTGTGAAAGCTCAACCGCAGAACCGATGGCAATTTTAATGTTTTCCGCGGTGCGTTCCCCCAGCACTAATTTATACTCCTCCCGGGCAAACCGAATGATATCCTCATTCAATTTATCGCCGGCAATTCGCAGATTTTTAGCCGTCACAATTCCTCCCAAAGAGATTACCGCAATATCTGTCGTCCCGCCTCCGATATCGACAATTACAGAGCCGACCGCCTCCTGCACCGGCATGCGAACCCCGATGGCGGCGGCCATCGGTTCTTCCACCAAATAGACTTCTCGAGCCCCGGCGTTCCGCACCGCGTCTTCTACCGCTCGTCGTTCAACTTCTGTTACGCCCGACGGAATTCCGATCGCCACGCGCGGACGAGGGAAAAACGAAAATGTCTCATTGTGTACTTTCTGGATAAAGTAGCGAAGCATTTCTTCGGTTACTTCAAAGTCTGAAATGACGCCCTGCACCAACGGGCGGGTTGCGACGATATGCGCGGGAGTACGCCCCACCATGCGCTTCGCCTCTGTCCCAATTGCCAAAATCTGGCCGGTTTTCTGATTTAGGGCTACAACCGACGGCTCATTAATCACAATCCCCTTGCCGCGCACGTACACCAGGGTATTCGCCGTCCCCAGGTCAATACCAATGTCTTTCGAAAAATAACCCAACAATCTGCCTAACATATTCAACTGCTGCGATAAAATCATACTCCAGCCCCGCTATAAGTCAAAACGTCCCAATTATGCTACCATTGAAACATATGATGGGTTATAACTACGGTTACGGTCAGATGATGGGACTCGGCGGCGGCCTCGGAGGCACGCTCGGGCTCCTTACGTGGCTCGTCTGGCTGGCTGTCGGCATCCTCGCCGCCGTCTGGCTTTGGCAGCAAGTCACAAAAAAATAGACGAGTCAGTTAGACCGCCTAAGATATTAATGCCTGCATCGGCCGCTTTTTAGTTTAGCGACCCGTGCCGTAAGAGTGGGGTATTCAAAACAACAACCACTGTTGAGGGCGGCATAAAGACCGCAACAATAGCTAGCTCGAGCGGGAGCATCAAGCCAAAGTGACCAACCGCGAGAACAGAAAATCAAGATAATGCGCCAGACCCTTATCTGCCGCATTATTTATTGCTCAATACGATTGTAGAGGAATGTAAAAAGCCAAACCGCCAAAAGAGCGATAACATTCCAAATAACTAATCCGGAGATGAACGTTCCGAATGTAAGTATATTCTGCCCCATTTCGATGCCTGTATGCAGACCATACCTCATAAATCCGGGACGGATTCCGGGGAATATTGCCACGCCCACAAAACAAATTGCATAGACGATGCTAATCCATGCCGAAGCGACTTTCAACAGATGCTGTGTGTTTATCATATGTTTATTCTGCCGTTTTTTATGTTTCTAGCCGCGGCTCGACCTGACCGCGAGATAAGTTAGAGCGTCTTCTTGCGTAAAAGTATTGCGTTAAAAGCGACGATCACGGTGCTTACGGACATAAATACAGCGGCCAAAGCCGGCTGGAGGACAACACCGCGTGAGGCCAAAACGCCAGCGGCCAGCGGCAAAGCCACCAGATTATATCCCGTCGCCCAAAAAAGATTCTGGATCATTTTGATATAAGTCAGCTGCGAAAGCCGAATAATTTTCGGAATATCCCGGGGGTCGTTTCTAACAAGAATAATGCCCGCTGACTCGATTGCGACATTCGTACCTGCACCAATGGCAATCCCTAGATCGGCTTGGGCTAGAGCCGGAGCGTCATTGATGCCGTCGCCAACCATGGCAACCTTCATACTGCGCTTTTGGAGCTCTTTTACTTTTTCAACTTTCTCGTGAGGCAGTACGCGAGCAAAGTACTCGTCAATCCCAATTTCTTGGCTTACCCAGCCCGCCACATCTTCGGAATCCCCCGTAATCATTGCTGTTCGAATACTCATCGTCTTCAATGCTTGGATTGCGTCCCGTGATTCTTCCCGAATAATGTCAGCCAGAGCAATGGCGCCTAGTAGCACCCGATCCTTGAGAATAAAAATTACAGTTTGTCCCTTTTTGCCGGCAGTCTGGACCTGTTTAGAAAGTTCGACGGGTATATTTATCCCGATGCTTTCAAGAAGCGCAGGCCCGCCCACCATGACTTCTTTTTCTTCAACCAATGCTTTAACGCCCTTACCTTTTAACGCTTCAAATTTCTTTGGCTCCTTAAATAAGAGTCCGCGCTCTTGGGCTTTTGCAACCACAGCTCTTGCAATCGGATGTTCGGATAGAGCATCAAGAGAAGCGGCCAATTCCAAAACTTCATCTTTGGCGTGGCCGCTTACATTCCATATCTCTATGACTCCGAACTCACCCTTGGTCAAAGTTCCTGTTTTATCAAACAGCACCGTATCAATCGACCGGGCAGCCTCCAGGGCAAGTCTCTGTTTTACAAGGAAGCCGTTCTGTGCCGCTTTGGTCGTGGAAATAGAAGCGACCAGAGGCACCGCCAGCCCCAATGCGTGCGGACAAGCAATCACCAGCACAGCCACGAGTCGTGCCACCGCAAAGCTGACTTCAGCCCCAGCTAGCAGCCAAGCAATCAAGGTGATTAAGCCCCCCGCAACGGCTATGACGGTCAAATAGAGAGCTGCTCTATCCGAGAGCATCTGCAGTCTTGATTTAGACGCTTGGGCCTCGGCGACTAAGCGCATGACACCCGCCAGAAATGTTTTCTCTCCGATGTTCGTAACACTGATCTTCAGCGCTCCCTCGCCATTTATGGTGCCGGCAATAACAGAATAACCGTCTTTTTTAGAAACCGGTTTTGACTCTCCCGTGATCATAGACTCGTTTACGTTAGATTCGCCTTCCATGATTTTTCCATCTGCGGGAATTTTAGCTCCTGGCCTTACGAGGACGGTGTCATTCTGCCGGAGTTCAGAAAGAGGAAGGGTTTCTGTCCTTCCGTCACGAATCACTTCGGCGGCATCGGGGAGCAATTTTGATAGCTCTTTAAGCGCGCCTTGCGAGGCCGCAACTGCGCGCATCTCGAGCCAGTGGCCGAGAAGCATGATGGAGATAAGCGTCGTCAGCTCCCAAAACAAAGCTTCCGCGCCGGCAAATACCGCATACACACTCCAAAGATAAGCCGCTGAAATCGCGATACCGATAAGCGTCATCATGCCGGGGAGCCGCGCCCGAATTTCTCTCCATGCTCCAGCCAGAAAAACCCAGCCGCCGTAGAAAAAGACGATTGAGCCGAGTATTAAAGACAGATACTCCGACCCGGGAAATTCCGGCGGAGACCACTTAAAAATTTTCTCGACGACGTCGGCGTATAGCACCACAGGGATGGTAAGAATGAAGCTTACCCAGAATTTCCGCAGAAACATCGCGGTTGAATGCCTTTGATGCTTGCCGTGATTCTTAGATTTTGTACCATTATTTTGATCTTTGACTTTTGCCTTTTGAATTTTTATCAGGTTCATGCCGCACTCCGGACACATGCCCGGTTTGTCTTGCACGATCTCCGGATGCATCGGGCAGGTATAGGATTTTGTTGCGCCGCGGTCATTCATATGACTACTTTTTCTTTTGAGCCAATCGGTATACTTTGAGCATTTCCTCAATCGCTTTTTTCTCTTTACCGTTTTTCATCTGTCGAACAACATGAGTTGAGAGATGATTTTTAAGAATCAAATGCTCCACGCCGGAAAGGCCCTCCTTTATGGCACTCGACTGGGTAATGATATCGACGCAGTATTTCCCGTTTTCAATCATCTGCATCAGACCCTTAATCTGGCCTTGCATGATTTTAAGTCGGCGATTTGCTTTTCGTTTCATGTCTAACTTCATGTACTCATGATACCCCCTGGGGGTATTTGTGTCAAGAAGTGGAACACCGCATCAATTAAACTCCGCAACCGCCTTGTTGTCGTTGTGTTTGAATTGGCCGCTCCGTATCCACGCCGCATCCGCTCCCCCCTCGTTGCTGCTCCAGCTGATTAACTTGAGAAGCGATCCAGGCATATCCTGTTGCGCTGGAATAACTGACCCCGAGTATCTCTTGCGGATTCGCCTCCTTCCATTCGACACCCTTGTTTTCCATGTAAGCCGCGATTGTCATGTAATTATCGGGAAACCAGTAAGAATTAACTGCCAGAGCCGCTTTCCACATATCCTGTTCGCTCACGCCCTGTGATGCCATAAGCTCCAAAAGTCCCAGCATGGCCATGCCGTGATTGCAGTCTGGAAAATGCGTCGAGTTGCCGCAGCAGGGCCGGTATATACCCGCAGATACCCTCTCCACCAATGCTTGCTGTTCCGGCTTCAGATCAAAGAATTTGTGCCGGCTGTAGTGATCCATGGGATTGCCATTCGCCATTGTCCAGCCCGCGGTTGAGGCGAAGTTTTGAGTTCCCCCATATCTGGGATCCTGCATCTCTCCAAAATCCAAGATCGGATTTTTGCTAGCAAGACCTAATGCCCAAAATAGATTCAGGAGATACCCTGCATTATCTTTTGTCATTTTGAGCCTGCCGTCGCTTTGGCCCAGAAGCAGTTCTTTGTATTCATCAGTAAAAGCCTCGCGCTTGTCATAGACTGCTTTGAATTTGTCGGCGTCAATTGCGCTCACGCTGACAAGTTTTGCCCCAAGATCACCCCAGACGACTGGCAGAATTACTCCTTCAGACGGCAATACTTTTTGGTCGAGCAGGGACTCCTGTGTTTCTTGAGTGTCCGGCGCTCCAGCTATTCGCGAACCTGAAACTTTCGGGCCGCTGGTGTAGATCCAGACTGCAGCCAGAATCAGCGTTGCAATAAGAACGCTAGCCGGAAGTAAATACTCGTTCTTATTCCGCTCAACTTCCGGTGATTCTTCGACAATTTGGTCTGGTGTTTGGTTTTTCATATCAGCAGCATTGCTTCATTTTCTCTTCAAGCTCGCGGAGTTTTTGACTGTCACTAGGTCCGCCAGCCACACGTTTCGGCCGCTGGATGAAGAGAAAATAGCCGACAATAATTAAGAATAAAAGCGTTAGCGCTAGATTGAACTTTGTCAGATGAGTCACTATGAAATACGCCGTGGGCATGCCGAAAAGTATGATCAGAGTTTTCCAAGTTTGCGGATGCCGAGCCGCCCAGGCGTATCGTCTTTCACCTAGATAGGCGATGCCCACGACCGTCCCGCCCATCAAGAGCGCTATCGGAATAAGATAGGTAGAAGATGAGAGATAGCCCCAGGCGACTCCGGCGGATATCAGCAGCCATGCCAAACTGACGCTCACGCAGATAGGACAGATGTTGAATTTCATGTCAGATGAAGTAAATCAAGGCGCCAAGAATAATCATGGCGATACCGCCCCAGACGCGCATGTGTTTCGTTTCGGCCTTTTGCCAAGTCTTCACTTTCTCAACCAGCACCTTGTCACTAGCGATCAAGAGAATAATGACAAGCGGCAGAATGAAGATCAGATAGTAGAGCAAGAGATACCCGACTCCGGCGAAGTAGGTTCTCTGATCATGCAGCAGCCCCAGTACCATAAGATACGGCCCGCCGGTGCAGGGAAATTCGCAAAGACCCACCAGGGCACCCAATATGAACGCGGTCGGAAGCGAGGCTTTCTCCATAAGCTCGGCCATCTTATGATGCGCCGCGTGCGGAATAGCTAGCTTCACCGGAAACGACGGAAAAAATTCATTGATAAGATTAATGCCGCCGAGGAGAATGAGGAGCGACGCGCCAATCTTTGCCATGAAGTGCGGGGTATTGAAGAGGTGAAGTGCCTGCAGAATTCCCAAACCGATGAGAATGTAGACCGCCAAGATCCCTAAGATATACACGCCGCCGATCTTAAGAACGCTGGATCGTACCTTCCCGATAGAGAGTAAGAATGCGATCGTCAGCAATAAAATCGAGAAGGCGCAGGGATTGATGCTATCAATGAGTGCCGCGATCCCCACCAAAGGCAACAGCCACTTTCCTTCGCCGCTTAAGTTCCAGAGAGCAGTCGTGCCTATATTTCCCGACTTGAGGAAAATCACTGATCCGAACAGCACTATGCCGACTGCAATAAGGATCACGAGTTTTTTGCTCATAATTTAGGGGGTGACGACAGCGGCGAACAAGAGCTCGATGGGCTCGCCTGCGCTATTTTCTATGGTGACGGCTCTTTGGATTTTACCAACGCCAGCGGGGCCGTGAGCGGCCGGATCAAAAACAACTTCTATGACGGCTTCCTCATTGGGGTTAAGCGCCTGGTCTATTTTGGGGACGGCGTTGTGCCCAGGCATGCCGTAAGGTCCGAACTGTTTGCCCCCGACTTTAAGCATAGCTGTCGTGCACATACAAGAGGTGTATATTTTTTCGATGTTTACGCCTTCATTGCCCGTATTTTTGATTTTGAACTGATGACTTACATTCCCAGCAGCCATGGAGATGGTGCCGAAATCGTAATTGTTAGCTTCTTTAACCGCGAGCGTACCGCTGCTTCTAACAGACGACGCAGTACCACTTTGAGAACCAGGACGCGCCATCCAGATTATACCGCCGAGGACAAGAATGGCGCCAATTACACCGATAATAGTTTTGTTCATGTTGTTAGGGAAATTAGCAATTAAAAAATCCCGAATAGGGATCACCAGACGCATGACATTAAACCTCTTCGGTTGTCTGCCATAACTTTAACGATGGCAGACAAACAGTTTTACGTCAGCGTCTTACGCGGACGACGGGCTATTTTCGAAAAGTGATAGCCACTTCAAAAATTTTTCTCTTTGGGAATAAAAAAAGAATTCAAAGCGTCTCCAAAGAGCAGAGAAGCTCGAAAAAAATACGGCGCTGGCTGGGACTCTTGCCAAGAGTTCAATAATAAGCACCGAGAGTAAAGCCAAGAAAATGACAGCCAAAGAAAGTTCCCGCAGAGCACTAAAGTGGATCGACACTAAGGAAAATACACTGCCAATCTTGGCACAATCCAGGCCTTGAGCGGAAGGAGTGAGACAGCCAGCGCCAGTCTCATGCATATCGTGATTCATCACTAAAAAGCCAAATATCGCGATACTGGCGAGTGCCACAATCATTGCCATTGAAAACACGAACTTCATGTCAATCCACATATAACACTATTCTCGCATAAAATCCAGAACTTACGAATATCACTTAAATACATCCTCGATCTGTACGATTTGCGTGTCTGCCGCATTGCGATACTTCATTTCCACCCCACCTTTTCAAAAGTTTCCACAAAAATCTAATCTCATAGGCTTCTCTCCCTATCTTCATCATAAACTAAGGTCAATCTTACCTGACAAGATACGCCCTCTGAAGACGCTCCGGAAACCGTTCAATCGCATACCGGAGCATTGTCCGCGGCATCGTTTTATGGTGCCTCTTTAGGAATTGGTCTTCGACGGCCCGTGACCGCTTTCCCACTTCCCGCAACATCCAGCCAACCGCTTTGTGAATTAAATCGTGCGCATCGTTTAAAAGAACCCTGGATATCGCCAAGGTGTCTTTAAATTCACCAGCTTTGATAAAGGCATATGTTGCCAGAATCGCAATCCGGCGCTCCCAGACACTATCTGACCGAGCCAGTTTGTAAAGTATTTTTCTCGATCCATTTACAAGATAAGCACCGATAATTTTCGGAGCCGTGAGATCGACTAAGTCCCAGTTATTTATGTATTTCGTATTCTTCAGATAAAGATTGAAGATTTTCTTTCGGCCCCGACCGTCGTCCTTCTCAAACTTATAAACCAGGATTAAAAGCGCCAAA
>JACOZA010000057.1 GCA_016181565.1 Candidatus Sungiibacteriota bacterium | reverse complement strand
CATGCGAGCTCCGGCTGGTAGTTCTCCTCTTGGCGTTCGAAGTAGTGCCATACCGTCGCGCGCCACTGCTGGGCTTCTTCGCGGAGCAAGATATTGGCCGGGTCTTTACGCCAGCGGAGTTCCGCTTCGCGGCATCTCCGGCAAAGTTCTCTGAAAGGTCGAAGCACCGGACGTATTTTCAGGATTCTATCAAGTTGCCTGCGTCGTTTCTTTCTGGCAATGAGCTTCATCGCCTTCCGCACTACTTGTCTTACCATAGCGCGCTCTCCTTTTGGCAACTTGGGCAAGTAACGTCTAAAGGGCGCGTTTTAAAAACGCCTCAAGCGGTTCGGCGCCTAGGTCTCCTTTGCCGCGCTCGCGGACCGCGACGGTTTTGGCTGCGGCCTCGCGGTCGCCGATAACCAAGAGGTACGGGATTTTTTGTAGTTCCGCATCGCGGACTTTTTTCCCTATGGACTCGTTGCGCTCGTCAATTTCCAAGCGGATGCCCTTTTCGCGCAAAGTTTTGGCAACGGAATCAACGTAAGGTTTATTTTTGTCGTTTAATGTCAAAATAACGGCCTGCACCGGCGCCAGCCAGAAAGGAAATGCGCCGGCGTAATGCTCGATTAAAAATCCTATGAAGCGCTCGTGCGATCCCAGGGGGGCGCGGTGTATGACAAAGACCGGCTTTGGCTTGCCGTCGGCGTCGGTGTAGGCGAGTTTAAATCGCTCGGCCGCGAGAAAGTCAAGCTGATTCGTTGAGGCAGTTTCTTCCCTTCCGATGACACTTTTGATCTGAAAATCTACCTTCGGCCCATAAAAAGCGGCTTCTCCCTCGGCTTCGACGTAGCGCAAGCCTGATTTTTGCATGGCGCTTTGCACAATTTCTACGGATTTTTTCCATCCCTTCGGCATGTCAATATATTTTTTCTTGTCCTTGGCCGGCAGTGACAAGCGCATGTAGAAATCGGTAACGCCGAAAATCTCCTTGTACCAGTACTCGTGGAGCTTCATCACTTTCAGGAATTCTTCCTCGGCCTGGTCTTCGCGGCAATAGATATGCGCATCATTTTGAGTGAATCCGCGCACACGCAGAAGCCCCGATAAAGTTCCCGAGAGTTCATAGCGATAGACAGTTCCGTATTCCGCGTAGCGTAATGGAAGGTCGCGGTAGCTGTGCGGTTCGGCTTTGTAAATCATGTGCGTGTGGGGGCAATTCATCGCTTTCAGGTAATAATTACCGTCGTCCAGCTTCATGGGCGGGTACATACTGTCAGCATAATAGGGGATATGCCCGGACGTTTTATAGAGTTCTTCTTTAGCGATGTGGGGCGTGGCTACCCGCTGGTACCCCCATTCCGTCTCGACTTTTTTGGCGCGCTCTTCGATGACGTCGCGTATAACCGTGCCCCTAGGAAGCCAGAGTGGTAGCCCAGGCCCGACAAGATCGGAGAAGGTGAAGAGCTTTAACTCTGCGCCTAAAATCCGGTGATCGCGTTTCTCGGCCTCTCCTGTCATTTTTAGGTATTGGTTAAGTTCCGCTTGGGTGTTGAATGCCACGCCATAAATCCGCGTGAGCTGTGGATTTTTCTCGCTGCCGCGCCAATAGGCGCCGGCCACTTTAGTGAGCTTGAAGGCCTCGGGATTGATTTCTCGGGCGCTCTTGACATGCCCGCCGCGGCAAAGATCCCAGTAATTGCCGGATTTGTAAAAACTCACTCTCTTGCCGCCCCGGGAAAATTCTTTGATGAGTTCGCGCTTATAAGGATTTCGGGGGTATTCTTTCCGGGCGGCGGCGGCCGTTAAGAGGTGGCGGCTGAATTTATCCCAGCTGGGGAGAATTTCTCGCATTTTTTTCTCGATTTTCGGCAAGTCTCCTTCTGAAATTGGCTGGGTAAACTCGAAATCAAAATAAAACCCGTTTTCAATGGCGGGTCCGATGGTGCGCCGGGTGTCCGGCCAGAGCTCCATTACCGCCGCCGCCAAAAGGTGTGCCGCCGAATGGCGCAGATTCTCGAGTGATTTATCTTGTGTCGGCATACGAGCTGGTCTAAAATTATGATAACAGCCTACCGCAAAATTTATCTTTTCGCAAAGAAAGGAGGTGAGGCGATGTGTGGGTTCTTTCAGAAGTCGAGAACGACAGTATCGGCGATATTAGTCAGTATGCTTTGGGGTCGTTAGGATTGGGGTTGGCGTGGGAGGCTCTCTATCGGCTGGGTCTCAGTGAAGTTCCGGGGATCATCACGGTGAGCCGACGAAAGAGCGAGTTGCTGCGCCGAGCTGAAGAAACCAGGAACGCTGTTCCCGCGTTCCCCTCTGCCGTTCCGTCCGCCGGAGACTCACGAGCCGGTATCGCCCCGGTATGATCAAGAAGATCATGCCGGGGTCGCTTTCTCTTAGACAAGCTCGCTCACCTGATCGCAGAGGATTTTCGGTTCGCCGTCCTTGTCGGAGAGCTTCCCTTTGACGAGAAGTACTTTATCGGCTTGCCAGATGGAAGGATTTTTCTCCAGCACCGAAGGAAAGACCAGCACCTCAGCTTTGGCCGTTGCGTCTTCCAGAGTGACGAAAAGCATCGGTTCGCCGGATTTGGTGAGGATCTTTTTAACGACAGAGACAATTCCCCCGATGGCCACCGTGCGTCCCCGCAATGCGAGGACATCGAGCTTATTCATCGTAGTGACCTTTTCTTTCAGTTTCTCGGCGTATTCATGCATCGGATGTTCGGTGACGTAAAGACCGAGAAGTTCCTTTTCCCACCCCAGCCGCTCTTTTTTGCTCGCCGGTTCCACCGGCGGCAAACGTAAGTTTGGAGTTGCTCCCGCGGCAGCGTTTCCGAAGAGGTTGATTTGGTTTGAAGCCTGGTGTTTTTCTCGCTCTCTCGCGTAAGACAGCAGCGCCTCCAGATGCGCCAAAATCCAGTTTCGCTCAGCCAGATTGTCGAGCGCTCCGCACTTGGCCAGGGCTTCAAGCGATTTGCGGTTGAGATCTTTTACGGGAATCCGTTCGAAAAAATCCGTGAGCGACGAGAATTTTCCTCCGGCTTTGCGCGTCGCAATAACGGCAGCCACAATGTTTGACCCCACGTTTTTAATTGCCGAGAGTCCGAATCTGATGTTGGGACGCTGCTGACCGCTCGCAATTTCATTCGTGATAACGGTGAAGGTTTCGAAACTTTCGTTGACGTCGGGCGGGAGCACTTCGATGCCCATGGATTTAGTTTCGTCGATGAGAAACGCCACCCGTTCAATCTCGAATCCTTCCGCGGTCATGAGGGAGGCCATGTATTCGGCGGGGAAGTGGGCTTTTAGATAGCCGGTCTGGTAGGCGACCAAGGCGTAACAAGCAGCGTGCGATCGGTTGAATCCATAGCGCGCGAATGCGGGGAAGAGCTCCCAGATAGCCTCGGCAATTTCCGGCGCGATGCCATTTTGCATCATGCCTTTCACCAGCTTATCGTGCTGTTCATTCAGCAAGGATTTTATTTTTTTGCCGATGGCTTTGCGGAGCGTATCAGCCTCGGGAAGGGTGAAGCCGGCCAGGTCTCTCGCAATTTGCATCATTTGTTCCTGATAGACGCCTATGCCGTATGTCGGCGCTAAAATCGGTTGCAGCTTGGGGTAGAGATAACTGATCCGCTCGCGGCCATGTTTGCGATTGATATACGTTGGCAGGAATTCCATCGGTCCCGGGCGGTAGAGCGCCACCATGGCAATGAGATCCTCCAGTTCCGTTGGTTTTAATTCCTTCAGGTAGCGCTTCATTCCGGCTGATTCCATTTGGAAGACCCCGGTGGTCCGCGCTTCCTGGAAAAGTTTGAATGTTGGTTTGTCGTCCAAGGGGATAGTGTCGATGTCAATCGTAATGTCGCGCAGCTTTTTAACGAGTTGCAGTGTCCGCTCAATAATTGAAAGGTTCCGCAGGCCCAAAAAGTCCATCTTCAAAAGTCCCAAATCTTCAATTCCGTGCATGTCGTATTGGGTGACGAGTACCTCCTCCGCTCCTTCTTGGCTGTCAGCGCCCTGCGACTTGGTGGCGTACTGGAGCGGCACGAACTGCTCGAGCGCCTCCGGCGCAATCACAACCCCGGACGCATGGATCGAGGCGTGTCTCACCACGCCCTCCAGTTTCAACGCGGCGTCAATCAGTCGTCTGGCTTCGGGATTCTCACGATACAGAGTTTTCAGCTCAACGACTTCTTCCAGGCACTCTGCCAGCCATCCCTCTTTCATGCCCTGCGTCGGGTTGAAGGGAATGAGCTTGGCGATTTGGTCGCAGAAGTTATAAGCCACGCCCAGCGCTCGTCCCGTATCGCGAATGGCTGCACGCGCCGCCATGGTGCCGAAAGTAATGATTTGGGCGACGTGATCCTGGCCGTACTTCTTTTGGACGTAGCTGATGACTTCATCGCGCCTGGTGTCGGCAAAGTCGAGATCAATATCAGGCATCGAGATCCGCTCCGGATTTAAAAAGCGCTCAAAGAGCAGGTTATAGTGAATGGGATCGATATTGGTGATGTAGAGAATGTAAGAAATCAGGGAACCGGCCGCAGAACCCCGTCCCGGGCCTACAATAATACCCTGGCCTCTTGCCCAATTCACGAAGTCTTGCACCACCAGAAAGTACGAAACAAAGCCGGTCTTACGAATAATTTCGAGCTCGTAATGGTACCGCTCACGAAGAGTTTTGGTGATGTCGTCTTGACTCGTCTCCAGTTTTTGGGCGGAAATTCCGTACCGCTTTTTGATTCCCTGAAGACAAAGCTGCTGAAGCATTTGGTCTTGTGTCAGGCCTGGCGGGGCGGGGAAAGGAGGAATTTTATTTTTGCCGAGTTCGATCTCAAGCTCCACAGAGTCCGCGATGACGCTGGTGTTTGAAATCGCCTCGGGCAGATCCGGAAATAACGACGCCATTTCCTCGGGGGAACGAATCGAAAGATTGGCTTGCCGCATCGTCAGGCGATTTTCATCTTCAAAGCGATTTCCCGTTTGAACCGAGACCAGAATGTCCTGAGCTTCAGCGTCATCAGCGCGACAATAATGAATATCATTCGTGGCCACCAGTCTCGCGCCGGTTTTTTCTGCGAGTGCCTGGAGTTCGTCATTCCGTTTCTGCTGGTCGGGATAATTGAAGTGCGGCTGGAGTTCGAGAAAAAAATAATCTTTGCCGAAGATGGATTGGTATTCGCGGACGAGTGTTTCGGCTTTGTCCATTTGGCCCGTGGCGAGCGCGCGCGGGATTTCACCGTTAAAGCATCCCGAAAGCGCCGTGAGCCCCTGGGCATGAGTTTTTAGAAACGCATGATCCACGCGCGGCTTATAATAGAAACCTTTGAGATGCGCGCCGGTGACTAACTTGATCAGGTTATGGTATCCCTCGGAGGTTCTGGCAATGACCGTGAGGTGGAAACGTTTCTGGTCGAAGGCGGGATCTTTATCGGTCATACCGCGCGCCGCAATGTACATCTCACAGCCGATGATGGGTTTCATGCCCGCTCTTTTGGCTTTTTGGTAGAATTCAATGGCGCCGTAGAGATTGCCGTGATCGGTCAAGGCCATCGCGTCCATGCCCAGTTCCTTGGCGCGCAGAACCAGCTGGTCGATTTTGGTTAGGCCATCTAAAAGACTGTAATGGGAGTGAACGTGGAGATGAGTAAAGCGCATATAGCTCAATCGCTTTTTGAAAAATGTCTGAAATC
>JACOZA010000081.1 GCA_016181565.1 Candidatus Sungiibacteriota bacterium | reverse complement strand
TTATCCGGAAGATACGGCTCGGGAAGCAATGATGACTCCTCATTCTCACCCTTCTCGACATAAACTTTACCGTCGTGGATAATCACCGTTTCCCCCGGCAGGCCGATGATGCGCTTAATGAAATATTGCGATGGATCCAGCGGGAAACGAAACACCACCACTTCTCCGCGCGCTGGAGCGCGGAAATAGTAAGAAAGTTCATCGATGACAAGGTAGTTAAGCTCCTCAAACGTCGGCTCCATGGAAGCGCCTTTGACGATGAAGGGCTGCGCCACGAAGTAGCGGACGGGAACCACAATCGCCAGAGCCACCAGCAAAATCTTTAAAACGTCCCACGCTTCATGCAGTATGCGACTCTTGAGGGTGGTGGAAGGTTCGGTTGGGGTTTCCATTCTATCGTTCATCTCTCGTGCCTGAGCCAATTTTAGATAAAAGATAACTCATTATAACAGGAAAATCTGCCTCTTTCAAGTCCTGACCAGGGTTTGGGAAAAAGAACGCGACATGCTAGTTGCTAACAGCCAGCGGCTATATACTACAGTCGTATGCCCCGTAGTGAAACTTCGGAAAGGGTCTCGCGGGGGAATAAAAGGCATCGTGATACTATGACTGCTAGAAACAAAACTACGAGCCCGGAATACTACTGCAATAACATAAATCCGAAGTTCTACTGCGGGGTATGATTCTCTTAATCGGCCTCGGCAATCCCGGCAAAGATTACGAAGGCACGCGTCACAACATCGGCCGCGACACTGTTCTGGCGTTTATAAAAAAGCATGGATTCGGCGCGCCAACCCCAAATGAAAAATTGAAAGCGCTTTTATCCGAAGGCAAGCTCGGCAAAGAAAGATATATCGTGATACTCCCCGAAACATTCATGAATAAATCCGGCCAAGCCGCCCAAAAAGCCCAGTTGGCTTTCAAGCCCAAGCCGGACCGCATTTTTGTGGTTCACGACGATGCGGACATTGAGCTGGGAAGAACCAAGCTCTCTTTCAACCGCGATTCAGCCGGCCACAAAGGCGTTGAATCCGTCATGCGCGCCCTCGGCACCAAGAAATTCTGGCGCTTTCGCATCGGCATCGGCCCGCCCCAACCCAAGAATCTGTCGTTAAGAGGTCAGCGCAAATGGGGTGACTGGAGCACTGTAAAAAACAAGAAAAAAAGGAAACGTATACCGGCAGAAGACCTGGTCTTAAAGAGATTCTCCCCCGCGGAGGAGTCGCTGATGAAAAAAGCCAGACTGAAAACCGTAGGCGCCTTAGGAGAACTCACCAACGATCCACCGGAAAAGGTAATGAATCATTATAATAAATGAAACAAAGCGGGAAGCTCGAACTCAAGCTTACAGCTTTTCAGCTATATATAGGAACGAGATTATTTGTCTTAGCGCAAATATGAGTGTTAGAGTACCAGCAGCCGAAAAGCGCGGTCAATATTGATGAGTGAAGGAAAGTAATTCGGAAAAACGCGTCATAATCGCTGCCGTCATCCCCACATTTTTGGAGCGGGGGGCTTTGTGGTTCGCGGAAAACGAAGAAAGGGTCTTGCGCGCCGCAAAAACCCAGCCCTGGTGGCAGCGAAATATCCTCGTGCTTGAAGTAGGGACTGCCCTAAAACTCTCCGGGCTTCTGCGGAGATTAGGCGACCTGGGCTATCAGAAATCCCAGACGATTATCTCCCCGGGCGAGTTTGCAACGCTCGGAGACACCATCCGCGTCTCGGCCATCAACCGAGCGCAGATTGCAAGAATCGAGTTTCATGGCAACACCATCGAAGCTATCACCGATGAAGAGTTCGCTGCTCCGCCGCCCAAACCAAAAAAGAAAAGCCGCGAGATAACTTTCCGCGAGGGCGAGTATGTTGTGCATCTGGATCACGGCATCGGGATCTATCGCGGAACAGTATCAGCGAATAACGAATCCATTACAAATAAACGAATTCGTACATTCGAAAAAGATCCGCTATTCGTTGAGGGACATGAATTTCATGTCATTGAATACGCTGCCCCGCGACGCGGTGCTCCGCCCGACCGCTTACTCGTCCCCCTTGGACAGGAGAAACGTCTGTCGCTCTATATTGGTTTTGAGCACCCGACCATCCACCGCTTGGGAGGTCAGCTCTGGCCCAATACCAAAAGAAAAATCAAAGCATCGGCCGACCAATTTGCCCGAGAACTCCTCTCAATTTACGCCAAACGCGAAGGCAAGGAACGCCCCCCGATGCATGGAGATCGCGCCATGGAGACGGGATTCGCCGATGCTTTCCCTTTTATTGAGACCCCGGCCCAAACCAGAGCCACCGCTGAAATTATCGCTGACTTTGAAAAACCGACGCCTATGGATCGGGTGCTGGCGGGAGACGTGGGATTTGGCAAAACCGAAGTCGCGATGCGCGCGGCCCTCCGTGCCGTGCTTTCCGGCAAACAAGCGGCGGTGCTTGCGCCAACCACTATCTTGGTCGAACAGCACTCTCGAACTTTTACCGAACGTTTCTCCGACTTCCCCGTCCGCGTCGCCGCACTTTCTCGCCTCACCGACTCAAAAAGTGAAAAAGAAATCATTGAATCGCTCGCCCGCGGCCGGATTGACATTATCATCGGAACGCATCGGCTGCTCTCCAAGGATGTCGCAGCGCCGAAGCTCGGGTTTTTGATCGTGGACGAAGAACAGCGCTTCGGCGTCCGGCAGAAAGAACACTTTAAAAAACTGCGGAGCGAGCTCGACATTCTGTCGCTCTCCGCCACCCCCATCCCCCGAACACTCTCCCTCACCCTGGCGGGACTCCGCGGCATGTCAGAAGTCAACGATCCCTTGCCGGAGCGCATCGCCGTCAAAAATTTTGTCCTTCCGTTCAGCGAGGACATTCAAATAAAAGCCATCAAAGAGGAACTGGCTCGAGACGGCCAAGTCTATGTTCTCCACAACCGCGTCGAAACGATCTCGCTCGCTGCGCGAAAAATCCAAGAGTCACTGCCGGATGCCGCCATCGGCATGATTCATGGCCGCATGGATGAAAAAACACTCCTGCATGAGCTCAACCGTTTCCGTGAAAAGAAAACCGATGTACTGGTCGCCACGACCATCATTGAAAATGGGCTCGACTTTTCAAACGTCAATACATTGATTGTCGAAAACGCCACGCGCCTGGGGCTGGCCCAGGCCTATCAGATTCGCGGCCGCATCGGGCGCGGCGACCGACAGGCCTTCGCCTACTTTTTATATCCGGCACAGCACTTGACTCCCGAAGCCCGTGAACGGTTAGAAACTCTTGAGGCCTTCGAAGCGCTCGGCTCGGGTTATGAGATTGCGCTCCGCGATCTTGAAATGCGCGGCGCCGGCGCCATCTTGGGCAAAGACCAATCCGGCGCTGTACAGAAAGGCGGGCTCAATTTATACTGCCAGCTTTTGTCGGATGCGCTCGAGACGTTAAAAGGCGGCACCGCCGAACTTCTTTAACATTGACTTAAAGCTGGCTTTTCACTACAACTAATCCAGCAGTTCACTGACAACAAGGAGGGACTATGGAACCGAAAGACCGACTTATTGTGGCTTTTGATGTTAGTTCACTCGCCGAAGCTGAAGCTCTCGCTGACCAGCTCAAGGGAATCGTGACGCACATCAAGATCGGCAGTCAACTTTTCACAGCCGCAGGTCCGTCCGCCGTCAAAAAGATGTTGAAGCGCGAGCTGGAGGTTTTCCTCGATCTCAAGTTCCACGACATCCCTAACACGGTCGAGGGCGCCGCGCGTGAGGCGACTAAGATGGGCGTCCACATGTTCAACGTCCACTGCTCGCCCGGAACCACCATGATGGAGGCGGCCGTCCGCGGAGCGCGAACCATTAGTCTTCTTCCGGATTACCCGCTGGTGCTAGGCGTGACTGTTCTGACAAGCCACACCTACGATGAACTCCGGGACGAACGGCTGGTGCGAACACCGCGTGAAGTATTCGATCGGCACAATCTCGGTAAGGAGGGCATTGACCGGTTCGAGCAAACCGAAGTCGAGAGGCTGGTGCTGGCCCGTGCGCGACGCGCCAAGACCGCTGGACTCGACGGCGTTGTCGCTTCTGTGAAGGAAGTCGTCGCCATTCGCCAGGCTCTCGGTCCGGATTTCATCATCGTTACCCCTGGTCTTAGACCGGCTGGCGCAGAAAAGCAAGATCAGGCGCGAGTGGACACCATCGAGAACGCCGCACGGAACGGCGCCGACTACTTCGTGGTTGGCCGTCCCATCACCCAAGCCGCTGATCCCGTTGCCGCCGCCAAGCTTGCGATCGAGGAGATCGAGCGTGGCCTCGCTGCTCGATTGGATTAACTGATCGCAGAGGAGAGGAGAAATCTGATGCTCACCGATGATGAAGTGCTCGCTATCTACGACGAAGCCGGCGCTACCTGGTTCTTCGACTACCGGAGAGGCGTTCCCGGCGCACCGCACGCGATTCTCACAAGCGGCAAGCACTCGGACGGCTATGTGGACTCGCGGAAGGTTCTCTCACGGCCGCACCTGACAACGAAACTCATCTATGAACTCGTCAGACGTCTCTACAAGCGGAACGTGCTGGTAGAACTGGTTGATGTCATCGTGAGCTCCACCTACAGCGCCGTCCCGTTTGGCTACGAGCTTGCGCGACAGCTCAACTATGTCGGTCAAGTCAGGGCCAGATTCGAGTACGTCGAGAAAAATCCCGCCTTCGAGACTGACAAGACGGCGCCGCGGTTCTTCTGTAAGTTCACAGTTGCCGAGGGCGAGCACGTCCTGCAGGCAGAGGAATTGATCACGACGCTCGAGACAACGATAGCTGTCCGCAGAGCCGTTGAAGTGGAGAATCCGCACGGTCGAATCAGGTGGAATCCCGATATCGCCTGCGGGATTCTGCGCCCTGACAGTGACCGGTCCTTGATGGCAACCGGCGACATCATCTGCCTGGCCAAGAAGGTCGTGAAGGCCTGGTCGTCCGAAGAGTGCATTCTCTGCAAGCAGGGGTCGCCGGCACTGAAGCCGAAAAGTCACTGGGCGGAGCTCACGGGCAAAGCAACATAACGCTCCGCAGGATGTACCCGCAGCACGGCCCCGCCAAACGCGATTGGTGGGGCCGCTTTCATTTCACAACAAGCACTCGAATCGTATAGAGTACATTTTATGAACTCTTCGACAAAATTTATTCACGCGCTCAACCTGGCCCTCGGCGGCGAACCGCAAGCGCTTTTAAAAGCACTGAACCAAACTCCCAATCCCGAAACCGCCTGGCGGAAAATATCACACTCTGCTATTGACCCCGACCGCGAAATGGAAAAATTGGTGCGTGCCGGCATCTGGCTGGTTGATCAGTCAAGTAAAGACTATCCCCCGCTCTTGAAAGAAATCCATGATGCGCCCGCGATTCTCTATATAAAAGGTAAGCTCCCGTGGAAACACAACGAGACAGATTGGACCATCGGCATTGTCGGCACACGAAAGCCCACAGAATACGGAAAATTCGTCGCCCGCCAATTTGGCGAAGAACTAGCGGAGGGTGGCGCGATTATCGTCTCGGGTCTTGCCACCGGCATTGACCGCGAAGCGCACGTGGGGGCGTTGAAAGCGCGCGGCAGGACCGTGGCGGTCATCGGCTCGGGGCTTGATCGAGATTCATTCTTTCCCCAAGCCAATTGGGCGATTGCCGAAACGATTATTAAGGACGGCGGGGCTGTCATCTCCGAGTACCCGCCGGGAGCCCCGGCCTTGCCTCATCACTTCCCCGAGCGGAACCGCATCATCGCGGGCCTTGCGCAGGGAATCATCATCGTCGAAGCCCAAGAAAAAAGCGGAGCGCTGATTACGGCGCGCCTCGCCATGGAAGAAAACCGCGATGTTTTTGCCATTCCGGGGCCGATTACCTCGCTTACCTCTCGGGGCCCGAATCTATTAATCAAAGAAGGGGCGACGCCGGCGCTTTCTCCCAACGATCTTTTCGAAGCCTACGGAAGGGCCAAGACCGTCCCTGAAGCCGCGGCGGAAGCGCTCGGCGAACTGGAAGCAAAAATACTGGAAGCTCTTCGTGAACCGTGCTCGCTCGATGATTTAAAAACGCAGTTAAAAGAAGACACCGCCGCATTGCAGGCATCGCTCTCCCTCCTCGAATTAAAAAATAAAATTTTTGAAGTTGAGCTGGGCATCTATTCACGTCGCGCATAAGTTATCACGCGCTGACTTGAGGACATTAGAAATTTTCACGCCCAGATTAGTGTTGGGATTGACAGCATACGGTGTAATATGGTTAGTAGATTAAATTGTTGACTCGCCCCGTTAAGAAGCCCCTACGACAGCCATCAGATGAAACAAAAAAACCTTGTCATCGTTGAATCGCCGACGAAAGCCAGAACCATCTCGCGGTTCCTCGGAAAAGACTTTATCGTTGAATCTTCATACGGACATGTTAGAGACTTGCCGAAGTCTAAAATTGGCATTGACTTCGAGAATAATTTTACGCCCTCCTACATCGTCCCCCAGAAAGCCAAAGCTAACGTCAAAAAGTTAAAAGAACTCGCCAAGAAGACCGCCAAAATAATCCTGGCGACTGACGAGGACCGCGAAGGCGAGGCTATCGCCTGGCATCTGATCTCGGCCCTCGGGCTCGAAGATCGTCCCGACGACAACATTGAGCGTATTGTCTTTCATGAAATCACCGAGCCCGCCATCCAAGCAGCGCTCCAAAACCCCCGCGATCTGGATACAAAGCTCATCAACGCCCAGCAGGCGCGCCGCATCCTTGACCGTATCGTAGGGTACAAGCTCTCGCCCTTTTTATGGAAAAAAGTGGCGCGCGGGCTTTCCGCCGGAAGAGTGCAGTCGGTCGCGGTGCGGCTGGTTGTCGAGCGCGAGCGAGAAATTGAGGCGTTCAAAGCCGAGGAATACTGGACCATCGAAGCAGACGTGAAAACCGGAAAAGGCGAAAAATTCCGCGCCACGCTGGCCAAGACAAACGGAAAACCCCTGGAAAAGTTCGACATCAAAACTGAAGCGGACGCCAAGCAAATTGCTGAAGACGCGAAAGATAAAGACTGGATCGTTGCCAACGTCGAAAAAAAGGCAACGTCGAAGTCGCCTTTCCCGCCGTTCATGACCTCTACCCTGCAGCAGGAAGCCTCGCGGCGGCTTGGATTTTCCGCGCGCCAAACCATGGTGCTGGCGCAGCAGCTCTACGAAGGAATCAACATTGGGGAGGGTGAGGTCGGGTTGATTACCTACATGCGCACAGACTCGACGAGCATGGCGCAAAGCGCGGTGATTGCGGCCAGGCATTATCTTGAAAAGCAGTTCGGCGTATCCTACACCCTCCCTTCTCCTCGATTTTTCAAAACCAAGACCAGGGGCGCCCAAGAAGCGCACGAAGCTATCCGCCCGACGGACCCCGCGCTGAGCCCCGACTCGATTGCCGATTATCTCGATACGCGCCAGTTGAAGCTCTACCGCCTCATCTGGCAGCGTTTCATGGCTACTCAAATGCCGCCGGCGGTGTTTGACAACACGACGGCCGACATGGCTGCGGGTTTATACACCTTCCGCGCCACGGGACAAGTGATGAAATTTGACGGCTTCTTGAAAGTCTACCCCATGAAAACGGAAGAGATTCTCCTGCCGGAATTGAAACCGGCGGAGAAGGTGATCCCATCGCAAGTGCTCCCAATCCAGCACTTCACCGAACCGCCGCCGCGCTATACCGATGCGTCGCTGATCAAGATGCTGGAAAAAGCCGGCGTGGGACGCCCCTCGACCTACGCGCCGACGCTCTCCACCATCCAGAACCGCAGCTATGTTGAGAAAGATGACAGGAAGCGCTACCGGCCGACTGATATGGGGATCATGGTGAACGATCTGTTAGTCGAGCACTTCCCTGAAGTTGTAGACATCGGCTTCACCGCCAAAATTGAACTGGAGTTCGATGAAGTCGCCGAAGGATCTAAAGAATGGCAGCCGGTGATCCGTGAATTCTACGAACCGTTTTCGAAGCATTTGGAAATCAAGTACGAAGAAGTCAAGAAACAAATTGCCGATGAGGTAACTGATGGAGTCTGCGAGAAGTGCGGCAAGCCCATGGTCATTAAGTTCGGCCGTTTCGGCAAATTCCTCGCCTGCTCGGGTTTTCCCGAGTGCAAAAACGCCAAGGCCATCAATAAAGAGCCTGTTTCAACCGGAGTAAAATGCCCACTTTGCCGGGAAGGCGACGTTGTCCAGCGATTCACCAGAAAAAGGCGTCTTTTCTTCGGCTGCTCAAGGTATCCTACCTGTACTTATGCTACCTGGACGAATCCGAACGGGAAGAAAAAAGAACCGAGCGAAGCCTAAAACACCGAAACCGCCGCGTCAGACGCGGCGGTTTTATGTGATGGGAACTTGCTAATCAGGCTAATTCGTACTATCAAATGGGTACTGTGACACTCGCCCTCCTCAAAGAAAAAATCAAATCCTACAATCCGTCTGATCTCGCAATTATCGAGCGGGCATTCCACTTTGCCGATAAAGTCCATCGCGGCCAAAAACGAAAATCGGGAGAGCCTTACATCGCCCACCCCCTGGCCGCAGCCATTCGCCTGGCGGAACTGAAACTGGACCCAGCAACCATCGCCGCGGCGCTTCTGCACGACACTGCCGAAGATACGGGAGTTTCCATTGAAGACATCCGAAGAGAGTTCGGCGACGACATTGCCTTCCTGGTGGACGGCGTGACCAAGCTCGGGAAACTCAAATACAGCGGCATCGAACGCATGGCCGAGTCGCTGCGCAAGATGTTTTTTGCCATTGCCGAAGACATCCGCGTGGTTCTGATCAAGCTGATGGATCGGCTGCATAATATGGAAACACTGGCGGCCCTGCCGCCGGAAAAGCAAAAAAGAATCGCGTTGGAAACTCTTGAAATTTACGCGCCGCTTGCCAGTCGCCTCGGCTTCGGAGACTTAAAAGCCGCGCTGGAAGACCTGGCGTTTCCCTATGTCTATCCCGAAGAACACGCGATGGTTATGAAACTCGCCCAAAGCGAGATGAGCGAGCGCGCAAACTATATCAAGCGCATCCAGCCGCTCACAGAAAAATACCTGCGGGATGAAAGTATCACCATCCTTGATATGCACTCGCGCGCGAAGCACCAATACAGCTTGTGGCAGAAGCTGCTGAAGCACGACATGGACATCGAAAAAATTCACGACTTGATAGCTCTTCGTATGATCGTGCCGACGATTGAGGACTGCTATCGGGCGCTCGGCATTATTCACGCGCACTGGAAACCGTTCCCCGGGCTTATCAAAGACTACATCGCCATGCCCAAACCCAACGGCTACAAGTCGTTGCACACCACTATCTTCGGGCCGGATGGCGAGATTATAGAAATTCAAATCCGCACCCCCGAAATGCATGAAGAAGCCGAGCACGGCATCGCCGCACACTGGGCCTACAGCGAGCAAAAAAAATTGAAGGACTACCGCAAGAATATCGCCTCCACCGCCAAAGACGCTGAACTCTCCTGGGTAAACCAGCTCCGCGACTGGCAAAACGAAGTGACGGACTCAAGCGAGTTCCTGGAATCGCTGAAAATCGACTTCTTCAAAAACCGCATCTTCTGCTTAACGCCCAGAGGCGATGCCATAGATCTCCCCGAAGGCGCCACACCGGTTGACTTTGCCTATCACGTGCATTCAGCAATCGGCAACAGCGCCTCGGGCGCCCGCGTCAACGGCAAGATGGTGCCGTTGGATCACGAGCTGGGAAACGGCGATGTGGTTGAAGTCATCACGCAAAAAAACAAAAAACCCAATCCCGATTGGCTGAACTTTGTCAAAACTTCGATGGCGCGAAAACATATTGCTTCGGTGCTGCGCACGGCCGAGCGCGATAAAATTTTCGGCCAGAAACAAGGCGGTCAATTGGTTGAAGTCCGCGTCATCGGCAAAGATCGCGTGGGATTCTTGAATGATCTCACCTCGGTCGTCGCCTCATTCAAAATTAATATGAAAGGCACCCGCACCGAGCGCGGAGAGCGTAGTCATCCTTTAATTATCATGAACTGTCCCGTCAAGTCCGATGACGAACTGAAGAAACTCATTACCAAATTGAAAAGCGTCAAAGGCGTTGATGAAGTGAGTTATAGAATAATCTAGCGACAAGAGACAAGAAACAAGAGACAATAGATCAGTGACGAGAGATAAGCAGCAAGGAACTAGGGAAATTGGGCTTACTTCAATGAGCGAATGAACCCGTGTAAAAGCCTCCCGACCTCATTCCGTGAATCCTTCAGCTCGGCGTACTCCTTTTCCCTTGTCACTTTGTACCGCGTCACCCCGCTCCTGCAGTACCTTATCAATAATCGCGCGCAGTTCTTCGTCGGAATAAAACTCAATCACGATTTTGCCGCGGTCACCGATTTTCTGAACTAATACTTTCGTACCTAGAAGTTCCTGCAGTTTTGACTGCCAGTCGCGCGTTTCGGGATCCCCGGGCGAGCCAAAGCGCTTGCGCGGAGTTAAGGTACGGCCGGAGAGCCGGCGCGCTTCATTTTCCGTTTCACGAACCGTCAATTTCCCCGACATAATCTGGTTAAAAATTTGTCTTTGCAGTTCAAGATTGTCCCCCACCATCAAAACGGCGCGCGCATGCCCCTCGGTCATCTTGCCGTCGGCAATCGCCTGCTGCATATCAATGGGTAGAGACAAGAGTCGAAGGGTATTGGCCACCATCTCGCGCGATTTCCCCACGCGCTCGGCGACTTCGCGCTGCATCAGCTTGAAATCATCAATCAGCTGACGGAAAGCTTTGGCGCGCTCAATCGGGTTTAAGTCCTCGCGCTGGACGTTCTCAATCAACGCCAGTTCCAACTTCATCCGGTCCGTCGGCTCCTTTTTGATGATGACCGGCACCTGCTCCATGCCGGCGAGTCCCGCGGCACGCAGGCGCCGCTCGCCGGCGATCAACTGGTATTTCACCTCCATGCCGCGAGGGGTTTCAACCTCTACGCGCGACACCAAAATCGGCTGGAGCATGCCGTGCGTCCGGATGGATTCAGCCAAATCTTTCAGCGACGCTTCATCAAACTCGCGCCGCGGCTGGTAGGGATTCGGCTGAATCCTTGTTCGTTCAATCCAAAAAATGCTTTCATTGGCGCGACGCTCGGTCAAGGGAGCGACGGGTTTAAATTCGGCCGCGGGAGTGGTGAATCCCACCGGCGGACCCGAGGGGGCTGTTAGCCCCGATATAGGATTATTTTCTTCCGGAACGGAGCCTGGTTGAGTCGATTCGTCCATGACATATCTAGAATAACGCGGGCGAGTTTCGTTGACAAACGGTCACTTCAAAAATATGATGCCTGTGCGCGCCGGAGTGGTGGAACTGCTATACACGCGCGACTCAAAATCGCGTGGGCGCAAGCCCATGAGGGTTGGACTCCCTCCTCCGGCACCAATCCATAAATCGCATAAAGTACTATATTATTTATAAATTTTATTCAATATGATGATCCAAGCCAAGAAAAGCCTGCAGTCAATTTTAGTCATTTTTGTATTAACGTTTGCATATCAAGCATTTGCGCAAACGAGTTCTGCAATTATCGTGCTCTCGCCCAATGGCGGAGAAATCTGGTCCATGGGGAGTGTACAAACCATCAAGTGGACAACAACGAACTATCCGGCTGATACACCGGTGTCAATTGTTCTTTTAGAGAAGGACGAGAATATTGGCGGAGTTTTTAAGACTGTCCAGATTATTGCGGAAGCTACCACCAACGATGGATCAGAAAATTTCCTAGTTCCCGCCTTCATCCAGCAAGGATCAAATGATCAATACTTCGTCCAAGTTGGGGGCGTCTCACCTATCCTTTATCCGCAGTACAAATATCCCTACGGCTGGATCCCAGATAAGAGCGATTCGCCGTTTAGTATCGTCCCCGCCTCAACTGTCGCTCCAACAGCCGATCTAGTTATTTCCGGACTGAAGGTCCAGCCGACAACACCGACGATAAATCAGCGAATTTCTATTAGTTTTGATGTTGAGAACCGCGGCATTAGCGATGCGGGCAACGTCGATCTGCGACAATTTGCTTCTTACGGCATAGACCCATCAACCACGCCCATAGGAATAATTGCAAACTTGACATCAGACGGATGTAAATCAACTGCAGTACTGGAGCCTCAAACGGCTTGTCATGTTGAGATGACGGGCCTCTATAATTCGGCCGGGCCAAAAATTCTATCAATATCGGCTGATCCATTCAATAAAATAAACGAGGTCGATGAGTCGAATAACAAATCATCGGTCGACATTGTTGTTGTACGTCCGATCGGCGGCACAACCACTGGCACGCCAACCCCGACTCCAGCTTCTCCGTCGGCTCCAATGCCTACGCCCGCACCAGCCGGACAATCGATCATACCAGGAGAAGCCGAACAAGGACTGCCCTCAATTGAACCACCGCCAAGCGTTCGTCTAGAAGCAGTTCCGCAAATTATCGAGAGCCAGAAAAAAGAAGGCAAACTTAACATTGATGCCGTTGAAACTGTCGAGCTTAAACAAACGGAGAAAAACCAACCGACTTACGAAGTGCGAGCAAGAAAACGTGGCCGGCTTCTCTTCCTTATTCCGGTAACTATGCAAGTGACAATTAATATCAATGCCGAGAACGGCGCTATCGAAGCGGTAAAAAAGCCGTGGTGGAGTCTCCTAATGTGGTGAGTTAGATTATAAGTATAAGAAGAATTTTCTTAAGAGAAGTTCGATCGCGGCCCCGAAAACAATACCGACTACGGCTCCGCCCAAAATATCGCTGGGCCAGTGGACTCCGGCCATGACTCTGGCAACGCCAATCAAAAGTGCGGCCAGGGCCAGAACATATGCCGATTTTCTGTGATAAAACCAGAAACTGGCCGCCAGTGAAAAGAAAAAAGCCGCATGCCCGGAAGGAAAGGACGAGCTGGATTCATGCGGGATAAGACGAACTGCCTCGCCCAGCAGCATAAAGGGTCGCGGCGAAACGACCCATAGCCGAATAAGTTCTACGACGCCAAAACGAACAATCAAAGCCGCGGCATAGGCGGCTGCGACTTTTTTGACTGCCTCTTTGTGTCTTTGCTCTGTCTCCCAAAAAATAACGAGCGGCACCAGCGCCGCAATGTACGCCAAATAACGCGCGGCGAAAATTACCCCAAGATCAAAGTAGTGATTGACCCCAGCCAAGCCGTTTAACCAATGAAAGACTGCTTGATTGAGCTCGGTCATAAAGCCAGCACGGCAAGATTCTTAAAGATATATGCCACCGTCAACGGTCCTACTCCCCCAGGAACCGGCGAAAGCCATCCATCTTTAGATTCAAAGCTTGCTTGATCGACATCTCCGACGAGCTTTTCCGAAAGCTCCGAAGTTCCAGCATCAATCACGACAGCTCCGTCTTTGACTATCTCGCCGTGAATAAGTCCGGGTTGGCCCGCCCCACTGATAATAATATCCGCTTCCTTTAATATCGAAAGATTAGGTGACTGAAACGTAAGTGAGCTAAACGGCAAATCTTGCGAAATCAGCCATAAAGCCACCGGCCGTCCCACAAGCCGGCCGGTGCCGACAAGCACAATTTTTTTGTTCGCAAGTGAGATATTTTGACTCTCTAAAAGTGTCTTAACGGCTCCAACAACCGGCGGCAATACTTTAGCGCGCCCCGCGACAAACGCCCCGACCGATTTTTGATTCAAGACATCCACATCTTTCACTTCGGGAATCGCATTCAGAACATACTGCGTATTCATCCCTTCTGGGAGGGGCAACTGCACGACCCATCCATCGTGCTTTGTTTTCTTCACAAGCTCGGCGATGCGCCGCCGGAGTTTTCGTGATGTTTGACTGACCGACTCCTCATATACGCGCACGTCCACGCCAAGCTCGGCGCCGCGTTTTTCTTTTTGCGCAACAAAAGCGCGCGTCGCCGGGTCATCTCCCGCCACCACAATCCCCAATGAGAGTTTTTTCGCCCCCATCAACTCCCGCGCCTCTTTAAGCACCTGACCTGCTAACTGTTTCCCGTCAAAAAGATTCATTGGTTTATTTAGTTTCTACCGCGATACAGCGCCCGGTGTAACTATCGCGAAATTGATGAATCGGAATAAAGCGATGCTCCCAATTTCTTTCTGCCTTTTTGGAAGTATGATGCACGTAAAATCCGCGGATGCCGCGCTCTTCTTCAAATCCCACAACAACCGCCAAGTGCCCGCCAAGCTTTTTCCAAAAGAATATCCGCTCACGCCACGCTTTATCAGCACGAAATCCCCATTTTATGGAAACGATGGGCAAGACGCCGCGAACCAGCAAATTTTTTAGCTCCTCCTCGTTGACATAAGACCTGGCCGAAGCCGTTGCGCCGAACTCTCGCGCAAGGTTCACGAGTCCTTGATGACTCCAGCCTTGGGAATCCGTATAAGCACCGATTTCTTGACCCGTTTTGATATAGTCAATAATCTCGGGAGACGGTGGCTCGGCATTTTTCACTCGCCCGGCATCAATAGCCATTTTCAGGCAGAGTGCCCCGCAACTTGATCGCTCCCAGTACTCCGCGTCTTGATAACTTTGGAAGCCGAGCTCCTGCCAGCGCGCTAAATCCCAGTGCTGGCTGTAAAATGGTACGTTTGGAACAAGATATTTCGGCACAAATGGCTGGTATGAGGTTTTTAGTTTCATTTCTGACTCCCCATAGTTTAGGATACATGCTGATTTTGGTGAAGCCCGGAATGGTGTTCGCCTCGTTGAAAATAACTTCGCCGCTGGGTTTTAAAAAGAAGTCAATTCGCGCCATCCCTTCAAGGCACAAAACCTTAAAAGCTCGAACCGACAGCTTTTGAATTTCAGTTATTGTTTTTTGCGAGATTTTAGCGGGGACTTCGAGAGTTGCCCCATTTTCATCCAGATACTTCGCCTGATAAGTATAAAAATCGTGATTAGGCACGATCTCTCCCGGAAGCGACGCAATTGGCGAATCACTACCTAAAACAGAACACTCTATCTCGCGACCTTCAATATATTCCTCTATCAAGATCTTGTTGTCATACTGGAATGCATCCTGAACGGCGTGATTAAAGTCTTCTTCGTTTCTAACTTTGTTGATACCGACTGAAGAACCAAGATTAGCCGGCTTCACAAAAAGCGGCAGACCAAGTTCAGACTTAACGTCTTCAAACCGTATCTGTGGAATTTCAGTGCGGGAGAATGCTAGAAACTTTGCGATTGGGACTCCCGCATCGCGAAGTAGCCGCTTCATAACATCCTTATCCATTCCTACAGCCGAGCCCAAAATCCCAGCACCTACGAATGGCACGCCAGCCAGCTTAAAAAGACCCTGAACCGCTCCGTCCTCACCAAAGGGCCCATGAAGCACAGGGAAAACCACATCCACGTGACTTGCGACCCGGGCGCTGTCAGCCACGCTTACTAATTGGCCGCCGCGGGTCTTTCCTTGCGCCAAAACAACTCCATTATTTTTCGGAGCCTCAACAGCGTTCGAATTTTTAATATCCGGGGCAGAAATCAGAGCTTCTGGGTCCGCTAAATGCCAACCACCAGATTTATCGATTGCGATCAAAACTGGCTCGTATTTTTCTTTGTCAAGGGCTATTAAAACATTTTTGGCAGACTGAATCGAGACCTCGTGCTCGGCCGACCTCCCACCAAATAATATTCCGACCCGGAGCTTTTTTTGCATGAATTAATTAACAGGTAATTTGGTCAAAAACTTTTTCACTTCACGGCCGACTTTTTCCGGATTTTCGCCGCCGATCAAAACGCGCGAAAACCATTGGGCGATTTGCGGCATATGACGCGGCCGCAACCCCCGCGTCGTGATGGCAGGCGTACCAAGGCGAATGCCCGAGGGGCGAAATGGTGAAGCATCGCCCGGAATACTGTTACGGTTAGCAATAATTCCGGTGCGCTCGAGAAGCTTTTCCGCCTCAAACCCATTAAGGCCGAGCGGCCGCAAGTCGAGAAGCATCATATGGTTTGCCGTTCCTCCGGTCACCAACGTAAACCCCTCTTCAATTAAAACTTGAGCTAGGGCTTTGGCGTTTTCCAGCACCAACCGTGCGTATTTTTTGTACGCTGGGGTTGCAACTCGACCAAAGGTGTAGGCAATCGCCGCCGTCACATTATCATGCGGCCCGCCCTGAAGACCGGGGAAAACTGCCCGGTCAATTTTGTCGGAAATGTTTGCTCCGTGTCGCTTATTGCTTATTGCTTGTTGCTTAGTAAATATTACTGCCCCACGCGGCCCGCGCAGAATTTTGTGCGTCGTGGTTGTCACCACATCGGCATAAGGAAACGGCGATGGATGGAGCCCTGCCGCAATCAACCCAGCAATATGTGATATATCCGCCACATGATAGGCGCCAACTTTTTTGGCAATAGCGCCAAACTTCTTAAAATCAATGGCACGCGGATAAGCGGTCAGGCCCGAGACAATCAAGCGCGGTTTTTCTTTTTGGGCAATCCGCTCGACTTCATTGTAGTCAATCAGACCGGTCTTCTGATCCACGCCGTAGGCGACACTGCGAAACAAAATGCCCGAAGCGCTGACTTTGTGCCCGTGCGTCAGATGCCCGCCGGAGGCTAAGGCCATCCCCATCAGCTTCTCGCCCGGTTTCATCAAACCAAGGAAGACCGCGATGTTAGCGGGAGAACCGGAATAGGACTGCACATTCACATGCCATGCCTGATTCAGATGAAATGCCTTGCGTGCTCGATTTTGCGCCAAAGTTTCAATCGCATCTACATTCACATTCCCCGGATAATACCTCCGGCCGGGATAGCCTTCGGAATATTTGTTCGCGAGTACCGACCCAACCAGTTCACGAACTTCGGGAGAGGCAATATTTTCAGATGCGATGAGGTCCAGCGTTTCTTCTTGGCGCAAAATCTCTTGTGCCAGTATATTCGCAACCGCCGGATCAGCTTTCTTCAATCTTTTTGAAATACTCTCCCTCATAAATGTTTGGCGAGCATCTGGAATCTTTTTGAAATACTCTCCCTCATAAATGTTTGGCGAGCATCTGGTCAAGGTCTGACTTTGACAGTACGCCGTGGCGCAGAATCACCGGGTTCTTGCGATTGGTGAGATCGAGGACTGTCGAGGGCTCATGATTGGGCAGTTCTCCCGCATCAATCGCCAAATCGGGTTTGTACCGGGCGGACCGCATCGCCGCTAAAAATGACGCGAGTGTGCGCGGCTGGTTAGAGTCTCCCGAGACGTTAGCGGAGGTGGCAATCAGGGGAAAGTCAATTTGCTTGGCAAGCTCGTTCACAAATAAGAAATGGGGCATGCGAAGCGCGATGGTTTCCTTGCCGCCGGAGACAATATCCGGCATCGTGTCTTTTTTCTGGAGTACCACAGTGATCGGCCCGGGCCAGAGATCTCCGAGGAGTGTTTCGGTCCAGAGATCAATATAAGCATACATTCGCGCCATGGTCACATCTCTTACCAAAATAATCATGCCTTTTTCTTCGGGGCGCTTTTTGATGCGCCTGATACGCCGCGCGACTCCTGCCTCAAGCGCATTCCCGCCGAGGCCGTAGATCGTATCCGTGGGATAACAAATAACGCCGCCAGCTTTCACCACGCGTACGGCTTCAAAAAGTACGCCGTGGTGTGTTTTTTCATTCAACTGAATGACATTCATATGACAAAGTTGATCAACCGACCGGGAACGAAGATGACTTTCCTCGTTGCGATCCCGCCGAGCATTGATCGCAATCGCGGATCGGTCTTGGCCGCTTTTTCTGCATCGGCTTGAGAAACTCCCTGCGGCAGGAGAATCTTACCGCGCATTTTACCGTTTACCTGCACCACGAGTTCAAATGTCTCTTCTCGAATCAGCCTCGGATCAAAAACCGGCCACGCGGATTTATGGATTGATCCTTTCTCTTTTAAGTGAGACCACAGCTCTTCCGTCATATGCGGCGCGAAGGGAGCTAAGAGCTTAAGAAATATCTTTTGCCCCTCCAGTGAAACTGCGTCGGGTGCGGCTTCAAATTCATTCAAGAGCATCATCAGAGACGAAATGGCCGTGTTATAGCGCAAGCTTTCAATATCCGCGGTGACTTTTTTGACGGTGCGGTGCAGTATCCGCTCCAAATTTTGACTTTCGGCTTGAATTTTTAACTTTTGATTTTTAACTTTTGACTTTTCTGAAAAGAATTTCCAGACACGGTTTAAAAAGCGCGTGAGACCGGCAATGCCGGAATCGCGAAAATCGCCGCCGTCCTGAAACGGTCCCATGAACATGAGATAGAGCCGCAGAGCATCGGCGCCATAGGCCTTGATGTAGTCATCGGGATTCACGATATTGCCTTTGGATTTTGACATTTTGGCGCCGTCTTTGATGACGAGGCCGTGCGCCCGAAATGTGGTAAACGGCTCTCCAAAATCCAACAGCCCCCAATCGTGAAAGACCATGGTAAGAAACCGTGAATAGAGAAGGTGCAATACCGAATGCTCCGCGCCGCCGATATACATCTCGACGGGCAACCATTTTTTTGTAACTTCGCTACTCCAGGGAATTTCTACAATTTTATATTTTCCGTTGTCATTTTTAATTTTTATTTTTGAATTTTTCATTCCGATGCTAGGGTAGCGGAGGTAGTACCACGCCGAATCAAGAAAAGTGTCTGATACGTCCGTCTCGCGCCGGGCAGTCTTGCCGCACTTGGGACACTTTGTCTCGTAAAAAGATTTGACGGAGGCGAGCGGCGACTGCCCAGTCCCCGTCGGCCGAAAATTTTTGACAAACGGCAACTTCACGGGCAAATCTTTTTCCGGCACGGCAATCCACCCCGGATTCTCCAATTCACCTTTATTAAATATATTCCTGATTCCTGCCTGCCCGCCGAAGCTTCGGCGAAGGCGGGATTCCTGATTCCTAACCTTATCCGCGCAGTTTTCGCAGAAAACAAGCGGTATGGGCGGGCCCCAGTAGCGCTGACGGGAGATGAGCCAGTCACGGAGTCGATACTGGGTCTTTTTCTCACCCCCGACAAATTTCGTGATCTCCCATTTGGCTTCTTCTGATTCCAGACCGTCAAATTTTCCAGAATTCTCGAGAAATCCTGGATCAGTATGAATAATTAGATCCGCATACCAATCATTTTCCGCAAGCCATTTCCAGACGCTAGACTTACTCCAGCCTTCGCCGACAAAATCCGCTGCGAGTTTATCGATACGTTTTTCAGTTTCCGGAGTTAAGGTGAGCCTTTCAAGGCTCCCGTCTTTATGTTTGAAGATAAAGACTGCTTCTTCTCCTATGTACTCATTCCAGAAACCAGGAGTCATTTTTTTTGAAACTAAATTTTCATACTCAGAAAGTTTTGTTTTGGGAACAATAATTTTCCGATCTCCATCTGATGTTTTTTTGATAATCGATATGCCTAAAGTCGCTAATTCTTTATCAGAGACGTCCTTGGCACCCATCAAATAACTTTTAATTGGAGCTTCCTTCTTTCTAATTACTCGCCAAACAGAGAGATTAAATTTTTGTGCGAATGCGAAATCCCGCTGGTCGTGCGCCGGGACGGCCATAATAGCTCCCGTGCCGTAGCTCGCGAGAACGTAATCGGCAATAAAAACTGGGATTTCTTCTTGGTTTGCGGGGTTAACGGCTTTAACGCCCTCCAACTCCACTCCGGTCTTTTCTTTGGTTTCGGCCGTCCTCTCAATTTCCGACTTTTTTGCGGATTTTTTTATATAGTCCTCAACCTCTTCCCAATTTTTAATTTTTAATTTTAAATTTTCAATTAACGGGTGCTCGGGTGCCAGCACCATATAGGTCGCGCCGAACAAAGTATCGGGCCGCGTGGTAAACACCTTGATACTTGTCTCTTGTCTCTTGTCACTTGTCACTACTGGGAACTCCAGCTCCGCTCCCTCCGATTTTCCGATCCAAGCCGCCTGGGCAATTTTCACCTTTGGCGACCAATCGATGGTTTTTAAATTCTCGAGCAGCCGCTCCGCATAATCGGTAATTTTGAAAAACCATTGCTCCAGGTCGCGCTTTACCACTTCTGTCTCGCAACGCTCGCACCGTCCTTGGATAACTTGCTCATCGGCGAGCACGGTGAGGCACGAGGGACACCAATTCACTTTGGCTTTTTTGCGATAGGCGAGACCCTTTTTAAACATCTGGACAAAAATCCATTGAGTCCATTTGTAGTAATCGGGGTCATATGTCTCCAAGTGTTCGCGCCAGGCAAAGCCGTTCCCGATTTGGGATAATTGGCGATAGAAATTCTTCTCGGAAACTTTGGCTTGTTTGGCAGGATGTTTGCCGATTTTTAATGCATAGTTTTCCGAGTGGATGCCGAAGCCGTCAAGCCCGATGGGCTCGAAGACGTCATTTCCCCGCATGCGCTGAAACCGGCCGTAAATATCCGACCCGGTGAAAGCATAAACGTTCCCCACATGCAGACCTTCGGCTGACGGATAGGGAAACATCATTAAGTTATAGAAAGGTTTGGCGTGAGCTTGTCGAACCGGCTTTTTAGCGGACTTCAATTTCGGCTCGTAAGTCTTGGTCTCGAGCCAGCGCTTCTGCCATTTCGCCTCGATAGCTTTCGGGTTATAGCGCATACCCGGTAGTAGAAACTGGATACATAAGTATATAAATTGTCCTTATCATAAACTATGACACAAACAGACTAACAAAGAAGCCAAGGTGAGGCCCCACTGGCATCCGGAAAGATGCCAATCGGGTTTTCACTACCGGGCATACCAACTCACTATACAAGCCAAAATCCCACTCTTCAAGCAAAAGATAACGCCCCGATTCGGATAAACCGAACGGGGGCGCTATGGGGAACTTCCGATGATCTCCTCGCCGATCTGCTGGATCGCGGCAATGGGAGGATATTTCTTAATCTTTGCGACCAACGTATCGGACGTGACGCCGGTCCTCGCGGTCAACTCGGGAATCCATGCGTAGATTGGCCGCGGGATCTTTGCGCCGTAGACCTGATACGTAAAACCAATGACGCCGTAGATAAGCCCCCAGGCCTGTTTCTCGGCGCCGCGGAGAGACATGGCCGTTGTTTCGTCGAGCACTCCGCGTTGCAAAGCATAGGCGTGAATAGACTCAAGCGACTTTAGCGCGTAGTAGAGCGCGGCGCGGAATTGCCTCTGGACGACGTTGGGAAGTCCAATGTGTCGCTCCTGCGGAAAGAGATTGATGCCCGTTACGCGGAGCGCGCGATCTGTATCACGCCAGTAACATGTCTTCGCCTGATTTATCTTGAAACCGTGCTGCTCAATGATAGCGACGAACCGCTCTCGCGTCGCTTCGCTGATCTCGGGATCTGTAGACGTCAGCACGAAATCATCGACATAGCGCGTCAGGCGATAGGGTCCGCGCGTAAACTCATGTGCCAGCGCCCCGTCCAGTTCACGGCAGGCGAAGTTGAGAAGGAGCGGCGAGGTCGGGGCTCCCTGCGGCAAACTGCCGTTCCAAGTAGATAGGGTTGAAAGGATCTGCGCCGTCCAGGGATCTCCTGTCAGCTCCTGGTAGATACGGAAGACATGATCAACGCCGATGGAAGGATAGGCGTCTTTAAGGTCAACACTGAAGAGCGAACGCGGGATGCGCCAGTGAATCCTCCGTGATTTGCTCCGCGGCGAGACTCCAGGCGGGACACCAAGATGCACCCACGCATTTGTGAAAAGTGAACGACCGGGAATCCAGCGCTTTCTCGCGGGGCGCGCAACATCATAGAACTTGCCAACGAAAGAATGACAGATTCTTGAGGGACGGTAGTGGCGCCGAAGGAGAAAATCATGGATCCGACGCTGGAGTTTTTTCAGACGAGGGCATGGGACATCAATCGTCCTCAATCCTCCAAGCCGCTTTGGGATTTGCTTCGCTCGATAGCAGTAAGGATCGGAGAGCCGCTGCTGCAACACGCTTTCAAACCATTGAACTTTATCTTCCTCCAGACCGACTAGCCGCCAGCATCAACAGTCCCCCGCAGCAATCTGCGGAGGCATTCCTTGGAAAGGACGCTGCGTCTGCTAACCTGCGCCTACACTCTATCGTTAAGTTTAAGTTAACGTCAAGAAATAGCTGACGAAAAAGTTTCAAATACCAAAGAGGTCCTTGGCATTCTGGGTAGTCTGTCGCTTGACCTCGGCTATATCGGCCTCTTTCCATTCAGCGATCTTGGCCGCGGTTGCCTCAATATAGAGCGGCTCATTGCGCTTGCCGCGGTAGGGTACGGGAGCCACATACGGGGCGTCCGTTTCCAAAACGATTCGCTCCAGAGGAATTTCTCGAACGATTTTTTCGTATGCTTTGGCAAATGTGACCACTCCGCCGAAACCGAGATAAAAACCAAGATTCATTAACGCTTTCGCGTCCTCGAGAGTTCCGCTGAAGAAATGAATTACGCCGGGACTAGGTAGCAGGGAATGGGTAACAGGTGACAGGATTTCGATGAGGTCAGAAAATGCGTCGCGGCAATGGATGATCAAGGGTTTTTTAAAATCTTTGGCGATCTCAATCTGCGCTCGAAAGATTTCCTTTTGTTCCAGCTTGATCTCGTTGCCACTCCCTATCACCTGCTCCCTATCACCTAACCGGTAGTAATCCAGTCCGCACTCACCAATCCCCACGACTTTCGGATGTTGCGCTAACTCGCGGAGTTTGGCGATATCAAAAACTTCTTCGGCCACGCTTTCTTTCTCCCACGCGTCATGAAATTGCGGCGCAACATGCCCCGGATGAAATCCGACCGAGGCGTATACTCCTGCGGAATATTTCTCGGATAACTTTATCGCATCACGCGAGCTGGACTCCTGCGTTCCAATATTCACCATCCAAATCCCCACATCCAGCGCACGCGAAATTACCTCGGCACGATCCTCGGCAAAAACCGGAAACTGAACGTGTGCGTGAGTGTCAATTAGGCGCGGCGCACTCATTGAATACGAGGAAAGAGATTCTCTATTTTATGAACCCTAAGAACAGCCTTCCCCATCTTTTTGAATTCATTTATTTCTGCTATTCCTAACGAGCCCCAAATCTTTACGGAGGTTTCTGGCATGAAGGGATGCATGAAATATGCGACCGCGGCAAGAATTTGCAGCAAGCCGTGAAGTTCTTTCTTTTGCGCCTCACCTTCAACAGCCCAGGGCCTTTTTTCATTCATAAGCTTATCTCCTTTCGAAATGAGCTCTTGAATGACTTGGATTGCCAAATAAAAATCCAGCTGCTCTAACGCTGCTTCGTATCTGCCCCGAAATCGACGTATTTCGCTTAACTCATCATCCCACCCTAATACAATTCCGACATGAGAGACGGCCAATGTGGTAAGGCGCGCATGCAAATTGCCGATGCCGTTGGCCAAATCGGCGTTATATTTCTCGATGAGCCGCGCCCAATCAAAATCACCGTCGGCTCCAAAAGGAAAAGCAGACAATAAAAGATACCGCGCGGCGTCCACGCCGAATTTATCGATTAGCTGCTGGGGAGTTATCACATTCCCGAGAGTCTTCGACATTTTCGAGCCTCCAATCGTAAAAAACCCGTGCGCAAAAATTTTTTTAGGCGGCGCTTCGCCCGCGGCCATAAGCAGCGCTGGCCAGATGACAGCATGGAACCAAAGGATATCCTTTCCGACGAGATGCAAATCGGCCGGCCACGTGCCTTTCAACTTGCCATACGTATAGTAGTTAATTAACGCGTCAATCCAGACATAAATCGTATGCGTTGGATCAAACGGCATGGGTATGCCCCAGGGTACACTCGCACGCGAGATAGAAATATCCTGCAATCCTTGGTGAATCTTTCCTAAAATTTCATTTTTGCGCTCAAGCGGCCGAATTTCGATTTCTTCATTTTCAATCTGCTCAATCAATTGTTTTCTGAACTTCGACAGAAGGAAGAAATAATTTTCTTCTTTATACGGCTGGGGAGCGCGATTATGCTCGGGGCACTTGCCGTCCACCAGCTCCTCGGCCGACATGAACTTTTCGTGCCCCACGCAGTACAGCCCTTCATAAATCCCTTTGGTGATAAACCCGCTGTCGTAAATTTTTTGCAGAAATGTCCTTACGGTCGCCTCATGATCAGTATCGGTCGTGCGGATAAAACGATCATACTGAATATTCAATTTTTCCCACGTCGTGCGGAACACTTGGGCAAGTTCGTCAACATATACTTTCGGCTTTTTGCCGGCTTTGGCGGCAGCTTCGGCAATTTTGGCTCCGTGCTCATCCGTGCCAACTAATAAGACCGCCGCGTCTCCGCGTGCGCGGAGAAAGCGACTGTAGACATCCGCCGCCACCGTCGTATACGCATGCCCGATGTGCGGAACATCGTTGACGTAGTAAATCGGCGTGGTGATGAAATATGGCTTCCTAGTCATGAGGCGACCTCTTAAAAAACAGTTTGTGGACGGCCCAGGCGCCGACGACTGCCGCCGAGATATCCAGGATAGTGTCAATAACGTAGGCGCGAGTACTGCCGTAATCCGAGAGGGGTGTCGTGAAAAATTCAGCGATCTCGAAAGCGACGGCAATACTAAAGACCGCTAAGAGAATGCTCCGAGTGCTGGAGGTATAGGGCGTAAATGTAATCATAAGGAGCGCTCCGGCAATCATGTGCACGGCCGTATCCCACTGGGGATAGAGAGACCCGGGCGGAAACGACGAGAGCCAGTCCGCCAATATAAAGAGAACTCCCAAAAGAAAAAGCGCAATTAATTGCGCGTAATTGGCTGCCGCCGCTTTCAGCTCATGCGTTTTCATGCTGCCGCGCGCTTCCTGCGATCAAAATCGTTTACCAGCTCGACTATAACCGCCGCAATCGGCACCGCGAGCAAAAGCCCCAGCACCCCCGCGAGTTTTGCCCCCACCAAGAGAGCAATGATAACCACAATCGGCGGAATACCGATAGTTTGGCGCATTATCACCGGCACCACCACATGCGACTCCAGCTGCTGCACCACCACAAAAAGGATTATTACCATGAGCGCCAGAAACGGGCTCTGAAGAAACGCAACCAAGGTGGGCGGTGCCGCAGAAAGAATCGGCCCCACCACCGGCACCAGCTCTAAAATCCCGGCCAAAAACGCGAATACCAACGCGTATTTTATATCTAAAAGCGTGAGGCCCACGTAAATGACGGCGCCAATCAGCGCCCCCAAAAGCAACTGTGCCCGAAGCCACTGCCCCATCTTGCGCTGAGAACGCAACCAGAGGTCGACTGCATAACTTTCGTATTTTAAGGGAGTGACTAAGCGGATGAATCCCTCGATCCCTTTTTCCTGCGCCGCCAGATAAAAAGAAACTACCACCAGAATTACAAATGAAAACACCCCGCCGAAGAATGTCGAGGTGAAAGCAAACACACCGCCGGAAATGCTCGAAATATACTGGGAGGGCTCCAGAAGAATCCCGCGAGCATTCTCACGAATAAAATCGATAAACGGCACGCCCCCGATGGAGCCAAGTTCGCCTAAAATTTGACGCTCAAAGACGGAGTAGCTCAAGTTAAATCCCTCGAGGTCGGCCGCCAGCAGCGGAATCAGCAAATAAACCGCCAAAAAAATAACGCCGAAGGCCGAAAGAAAGATGATAAGCGTTGACAAAATTCTTGGTATTTTACGCTCCTGAAACCAGCGGATCGTTGGCTCCATGGCTGATGCCAGGACAATGGCAAACAAAAGCACCGCGAGAATTTCGCGCAAGTGGTACGCCAAAAAAATCCCCAGGGCTGCCGCAAACACCCGAATAATCGTCCAGGTTGATATTTCAGTCAGTTGCCGTTCGCTCGCCATATGTCTTTTTTCTCTTGGTTTCCATTAGAGTCTATTAGAGCTTAAGAAGCTTGGAAAATCCAGTTTCTTCCTTAAAAGGCCCTATAATCGCAAGGTTAAGAAATTCCGGCCGGAAAAGTTTTCTTGCGACCGCCTGAATATCGGCGGGCGTGACACCCTCAATCTTAGCAAAAACTTCATCAATCGTCAGGGGTTTGCCGGTAACGACTTCCTCGATACCGACGAAATTCGCCACCGCATTGGAGGATTCAAGAGCAATCAGGGAGGTGCCCTTGACGTGCTCCTTGGCACGCTCAAGCTCCTTTCGTGACACTGGAGCCTCGGTGACTTTTCGATACTCCCCCATAATGGCGCGAAGCGCCTTCTCGACATTAGCATGCGCCACGCCTGCATACGTAACCAGCATGCCGCGATTAGAGTAATTTTCGTGACTGGTGTGCACGGCGTACGCCAGCCCCAAGCGGTCGCGCACCACATCCCACATACGAGCACTCCAGCTCCCGCCGAGCACCACTCCTAACATCTCGGCCGCGTAGCGATGCTGGTGGTGCGCGTCAAATCCGCGAAAGCCGGCTACAAGGTGCGACTGATCAGTCTCTTTAAAATGCAGTTTCAGCGCGGGCCTGGCCTGCTTTTCTTTAAACAAGCCCTTGGCGCGCGGCTTTGATGAACGAACCGAACCGAAGAGACGCTTGATTTTCCCAACCGTACGAGAGGTATCGAAATTCCCGGCTACAATCACAACGGTATTTTGTGACGTGTATTGAGAATTGAAATATTTGCGAAAATGTGCGGGAGTGAACCCCCGAATGTTCGCTTCCGTACCGATAACATCGCGGCCGGCCGGCTGATCGCCGTAAAGAAGCCGCTCGTAAATATCCCAGATGTAGCGCTCGGGCGTGTCCAGATATTTGTGCATCTCTTCAACTATTACCTGCCGCTCGCGATTGATCTCTTTGGGATCCAGGAGTGAATTGGTGTAAATATCAGCCAGCAGATCGAGCGCCCGGTCAAAATGAAGGTACCCCGCCTTAATGAAATATCCCGTGTATTCGTGGCTGGTAAAAGCATTGGAGATGCTCCCCATCGAATCCAATTCGTGTTTAATCACCTGCGGTGTGCGGCGACGCTCCGTGCCTTTAAAAAACAGATGCTCCAAGAAATGCGAGATGCCGCCTTCCGCTGGGGTTTCGTGATCGGAGCCCGTGGCGCACATGACAAGAATCGTCACGGTATTGGTGCCTTTCATGGGGGCGGTGATAAGGCGCAGTTTGTTGGGCAAGATTATTTTTTGAAACATAATCGCAATTTTTAGTTGGTTAGTTGATAGTTCTAGTCTTGGGCTGCGAGTTTTGGTTACCAGTTTAAACCGAAACCTCAACTACCAACTGATAACCGGAACTATCAACTATTCACTAAGAACCAGTTTTGATTTTATCCGACAGATGCTCTATTAACTCTTTTTCATTCACCCGCTCCTGCCGCATGGTATCGCGATCGCGGACGGTTACCGTTCCGTCTTCCAGCGTCTCAAAATCCACGGTGATACAAAAGGGCGTGCCGATTTCATCCTGCCGGCGGTAGCGCTTGCCGATATTGCCGATATCGTCCCAAGCGGCGACCAACGATGACTTCAATATCGTATAGATTTTTCGCGCTCGGTCAACTAAGTCGGGTTTATTGGCGAGTAGCGGGAAAACAGCCACTTTATAGGGCGCCAGCTGGGGATGAATTTTAAGCAGCGTACGAACTCCGTCTTTGTCGGGTTCTTCGCGGTAGGCATCTATCAGGAAAAAGAGGAGGGCCCGATCAACGCCGCCGGACGTTTCAATCACCCAAGGGATAAAACGCTCTTTAGCCTCTTCGTCAAAATAAGAAAGGTCTACTCCACTGAATTCTTTGTGGCGCGACAAATCCCACTCGCCGCGGTGGTGTATCCCCTCACATTCTTTCCATCCCCCAAAGGGCGAATTGTACTCGATATCCCAAGCCGCGCGCGCGTAATGCGCCCGCTCGTCTGGAGCGTGCTCACGAAACCGTAGATTGGCTCCCCGAATGCCGAGCCTCTTGTACCATGCCATCCGCTCCTCTTTCCAGTAAAGAAACCACCTCATTGATTCTGCCTCGTGCGGCCGCACATAATACTGCAGCTCCATTTGTTCAAACTCTCGCGAACGGAACGTGAAATTCCCCGGAGTAATTTCATTGCGGAAGGCTTTCCCGATTTGGACAATGCCGAAGGGTATTTTCATCCATGCCGCATCGAGAACATTTTTGAAATTCACGTGCACCCCTTGCGTAATTTCACCGCGAAGATACACCGAAGATTTCTTCCCCTCCACCGATCCTAGCTCCGCTGCCATCAGCAGGTTGAACTGGCGCGGCTCCGTCCAAGCCGGCGTTTCTTTCCTAGTCCTGTGCGTTTTTTCATGACTCTCTTTATCCTCTTGGTTGTCGGCCCGAATTCTCTCATGGCAAACTTTGCATTCAATCAATGGATCCGCAAACGCTTCAGTATGTCCGGACGCTTCCCAGACTCTGGGGTTCATCAAGACCGCGGCATCGAGGCCGACTGTATCATCCCTTTGATAAACTAGAGTCCGCCAAAATTCGCGCTTGATATTATTCTTAAGTTCAACTCCCAGGGGGCCGTAATCCCAAGTTCCCGAGAGCCCCCCGTAAATTTCAGAGCCGGGGAAAATAAATCCCCGCCGTTTGGCAAGAGAAACAATTTTTTCCATGGAAATCTTCGACGCGTGAGTTGACATATGGGTATTATTCGACTATTTTCCAGTCTTTTTCGGAAGTCAGCGGATCACTTCGGAGTTCAGTGGTTAATTCCTCGCCCCGAATAAGCAGGGGCTCATTAGTAAATGTATCGATGGCGCTCACCTCGATATTTCGAACCAGCGCGGGCGACTGCCCCACCAGATTAATCCCCGGCGTGAAACCGATCTGGAACGCCAGCATGGGCGAGGCGCGTGAAATCCCCGCACCGGCCATAATATTTCCAACTCTCCAAGTTACTGTTCCGGAACTCTCATCGAAAAGAACACTCTGGCTCGATGGCGAGTACAGTTTCTCCCATGAAACTCCCGGCAGGAGCGCGGCGCGAATCTCCACATTCGCCACATCGTTGAGAGTGTTGGTCAACTGCCAAACCACGACGTATTTTGTCTTTGCGCCGACTTTCGGCGGCAGGGGGCCGCCGCTCGGAAGATATTGACTTTGGTACAGCAGGCGCGAGGAAAGAACGAGCCGCGTAGAGATTTTGGCACTGATCGTGTCTTCCGCGGCAAGCTCCGCTCCCGCCAACCCTACCGGCTTATCACTTGACGCTATCCTGGCCGTGGATTCAATCGTCAGATTCTTCGTATTCAGAGCATCGAAGCTTGACGCCGGCTTCAAGCGTACGGAAAAATTGAGATCACCTTCGCTCCCGGCCGGAAGCGCAGCAAATTTTGAAAATGACGCCGCATTCCACACAATCACGTTCCGTTCGCCGTCAAACACTCCTTCGCTAATTCGCAAAGATTTGAGATCGAGTGCTTGGCTCTGCAGCCGCACCTCCACCGAAACATTCTTAAGCGCTGTATCCAGGATATTCTTATAATGAAGACGGAACCTAAGCTCGTCGCCGGGTTTTACGGTAAGATCGCGGGCCTCGTTGATGCGCTGCTCAATCGAGAGCAGCGGGACTGAAATTTTGGCGCTTTTCGAGCCAGTCTGATACGGCGTCCACTCCCGAGTTTCTTGATTGTATAGCCCAAGTTGAGAGGAAAATATTTTAGATTCTCCGGGCGGACCGCTGACAATGCCGCGGATCGTAATCCTGCCCGAATCTCCGGGGCCAATCGTGCCCAGCGACCAAATGTTATTTCCCGCCGCCGGTGCCGGATCGGCGCCGGTAAACTCAAATCCGGCCGGGTACTGGATTCCGAAAAACATATCCGCAAAAGGCGCCTGCGCGTTCGAGGAGTAATCAATCGCAACCGCAATCTGCTGGCGCGAGATGACCTCATCGGGTACCGATACCACGACCACCAGCGGGACGCGAACAATCGTAGTTTCAGCGAATGCCTTTATGCTGAAACGGGAGGAGCTTGATTCCAAACGATACAAAAATGCCGCTTCAGCCTTCTCTACCTCGTTCTCTCTGCCAAAAAGTCGCGCTTCGAGTTCAACCTTGGCCTCAACTCCGGGAGCAAGATCCGAGAGCGAAAGGCGCGTCCGGTAAATCCCGGATTGACGCTTCTCTTCGCGCAGAGGCACGCTGCCCGCGGGGTAGGTGAAAGCGAGTTCAAGGTCTTTCAAGGTTTCGCTGCCTGTATTTTTGTAAAAAATTTGATACACCACTCGCTCTCCCGATTCAACGCGATCTTTCGCCAGGACTTGAAGAGAAAGGTTATCGCGTTGAAATCCGATAAGAAAAACACCGGCGACTGCCGCCATGCCTAAAATGAAAAGTGCGAGCGCCAGCAAACCAAAACGAAAACGTCTTGCCTTTTTCATACGCGGGGGTTCTTCTTTCGTTTGGGCTATATCCGCCCAGACGCGCCGCACTTCATCCGCTCGACTCGCGGGCTTGCCCAAGAACGTCGGCTTCGGTTCGGGAATGCCTCCGGGCGTATAGAGCTTGCGCTTAACATCCTCCAAATCGCTCATAGTTGTAGTATACCCTGCCCGCCCCAGAGAGCAGAACCGACAGGCTGATGAAGACAGCCGTTAGCTTTTTCTCATTAATCAACTTTGGTCAGGAAGGCGAAGTGTTGTCCCGTATGGGCTTCAAAAGATTTTTGCAGGGCTCTCCCGATTACTCGCAAGGCGGATGGCGGCAGTGAAATATCCAGAGCCCGGCTGATATCTTCCGATTCGTACTTTAAAAAGAGCGCCCGGAGTCTTGGCATTCTGCTAAACATCCCATCAAGTGACGCGTGATAACCGAGAATTGCCAGTGCTCTTATCAGAAACCAAAAAAGCGCTTGCTGGCATAATCTAGCAGGAAGCGGCGATTCTCGATCCAGTGCTCCAAAAAATTCTTCCAGCGCTCCCCAAATCCGAGGATCTCTTTCTTGAAAGAAAATCCTTAAGAGGACCGCGGCGGCAGCTTCAGCGGCACGGCGCCGTTCGAGGAACTTGCGAATCCGAGCGAAGGAGTCAATCAGTATCGCCCCGGTCAAGCGGTAGTTCTGTTTCCCGGTCACCAGGGTGACTTCGGTTTTTGCCGGCGGTTCGAGGTGCCCGCGAAGCTTGGCCCCGGCTTTCCGGACGCCAGAAGCAATTGTTCTTAGAATGCCGAACTCTTCGGTGTAAAGCGTCACCAACTGGTCGGCTTCGCGCCGCTCCCTTCGTTCCAGCACAAACGCCCGAGACTGGTGCATATAAGCCGCCTTTTTATCTAGAGATTAATACCGATCCACAGTTTTTCGCGTCCGAATTCCACCGAACGCTCGATGCGGAATTTCTTTTTTTGTCCTCCGAGGCAGAGCCTCTTCGCGTTCACATCGCGCCGAATATATTTCTCCCATTCTTTGAGAATAGACAGGGCCTTCTCTGAGCCGAGACATTGGACGGTCACGCGCTGGCGGGGCATAAGATCCAGATCACGCCGCAACTCCTGGACATTGCGCACAATTTCACGAGCCATACCCTCGCGCCGCAGCGCCTCGGTCACAATCGTATCAAGCATCGTGATAACTCCTTTCGGTCCTTTGGGCGCGAAGGTGATGGCTTTTACATTCACTTCTTCTTGAGCCAGCCGCAGAAGCTCCGCTGCTCTTTTCAGTCCCTCCTGTTTCACGATCGTCAGTTTTGCAAGCGGCTGACGAACTTTGACTCCCGCCTCGGCGCGCTGACGCAGGGCATCCGCCGCCATCCGCCGTATAAGCTCCATATCTTTTGTTAATTTCTCTTGATAGAGAGAGCGCTGCGGCTTTGGCCAAGGCCGGAGATGCACACTTTCTTCCTTCAGCGCCGGAACATGTTTTTTCAATCCCTGATAAATTGACTCCGCGATAAAGGGCGCAAAGGGCGCGGTCAATTCCGCGAGCGTCAAGAGCACAAAAGCGGTTGTTTGCGCCGCTTCGGTTCTTTCGCGTTTCTTTTCGGGGCGCTGAAAACGGCGGCGAGACCGGCGCAAGTACCAATTGGAGAAATCGTCAATCACAAACGATTCGATGACGCGCGCGGCCGAGGTCACATCGTACGCTTCGAGCGCCTCCGTCACGCGTCCGATCACTTCAGAAAGACGCGAGAGCACCCAGCGATCAATCAGCGCGCGCGACCGGAGCGAGAGAGAAATAGAACCCGCCGAGTATGTACCCAGGAGAAGGTACGAGTTCCAAAGGGTCCCCATAAACCCGCGGAGTTTTGAAGCCAGATCCCGCTCATCAAACTTCTTCGGGTCTCCCGGCGCATTGACAGTATAGAAATACCAACGGATGGCATCGACGCCGTATTTCTCGATCATGGCCCAAGGACTCACTACGTTGCCTTTGGACTTTGACATTTTTTGGCCGTTCCGATCCAAGACATGGCCCAAGGAAATCACATTTTTATACGGCGCGCCTTTGCCCAAGAGCGTTGAGACTGCCAAGAGCGTATAAAACCAGCCGCGCGTCTGGTCAACGGCTTCGGTGATAAAATCGGCCGGGAAAAATTTCTTCTTATCGATTTCGGCTTTCCCTTCAAAGGGATAATGAAGCTGGGCAAAGGGCATGGCGCCCGAATCAAACCAGACATCCGCCACCTCCGGGACGCGAGTTTTCACTCCGCCGCAGGAACAGCGAATCTTTATTTCATCCACATACGGCCGATGCAGGTCAACTTCGCCGCGCTCATTTAAGGGGAAGCTCTTCGCTTCATACAGACGGCGCTCACCAAACCCAAATAATTTCCCGCGGCCGTGCTGCCATTCGCTGGCGATCTCCTTGTCGGAAAGCCCGCGCATAACCGAGGCGAACATCCACGCCACATCGGCATGGGTGACCACCAGAATCGTTTTGTTGCGATACTCACGTTCCTGGGCGAGGAAAAATCCCGCCACGCGCTCGCGCACTTTCAGGAGTGATTCACCACCGGGCGCGCCCATATGCAGCTTTTCTCCCGGAGTTTTAAATAAACTGCGGTAAAGCTTGGCTGGCTTGCCATTCATCTCTCCCGCATCAATTTCGCGCAGGCGCGGGTCGGCGAGAACATCCGAAACGCCCAGCTCCCTGGAGAGGATCTCGGCGGTTTGGGCCGTCCGCGGAAGATCGGATGTTGCAATCAGGTCAATTTTTTCTTTCTTTAAATTTAAATCCGCCGCTGCCGCCCGCACTTGCTCTTGGCCGCGTTCCGTCAGGTTCGAAACAATTTTCTCGGGCCAGGAACTTATGAAGTCTTTAGCATTTGATTCGGCTTCGCCGTGGCGCATCAGAATATAACGGTTGCCTGACGTTAAGGCGCGGCTGGCAAGCTCTGCCACGCTCGCAATCGCGATCGTGTTGCCGCACGCCTGGCAGCGCCACAGCGGCAGGGTGGTTCCCCAGTAGCGTTCGCGAGAAAAGGCCCAGTCTTTTTCTTCTTTCAGCCACTCCCCAAACCTCCCCCGCTTTAAGTGGCTCGGCACCCAATTAATCGTTTCATTATTTTTCAGCAAGTCCCGGCGCACGGCGTTCACCCTCACCCACCACGATGAACGCGCGTAGTAAAGGATGGGCGTGTCGCATCTCCAGCAGAATGGATACTCGTGTTCGTAGGCCTCTTCGCGGATAATCGCTCCCGTTCGCTGCAGGTGCGCCAGGAGGAGCGACTCGGTTTCCTTTGATTTCACGTATTTCCCGCCCAGCCCCCCGCCGAGCGTCGGAATGAATTTTCCCGCCTCGGTGACCGTATGTATCGCGGGAAGTCCAACTGCCTTTCCCAATCGGTAATCGTCGTCCCCATACATGACCGCCGTATGCACAATCCCCGAACCCTCATTCCCTTTCACAAAGTCCGCTCCGTACACCTGATAACTCGCCGCACTGGCGAGAGTCGGAACGTCAAAAAGCGAATGATAGGAAAGCCCGATTAATTCTTTTCCCGGAAAAGAGGTGCTGGCGCGCGTATCTTTCGGCAATACTCCCTGTTTCATCAAGAGCGGCAGATTCTCTTGCCCCACCACAAGAAAATTTCCTTTTTTTTCTGGATCGGGAACACGCACGTACTGCATCTCGGGGCCAATCGCGAGCGCCACATTCCCCGGCAGGGTCCAGGGCGTGGTGGTCCAGGAAAGGATCGACACGTTTTTCCAGCGCGGGTCCTGTGAATTCAACCGGAAACGAATATAGACCGACGTATCAACCACCGATTTATATCCGAGCGCCACCTCATGCGATGAAAGTCCGGTGCCGCACCTCGTGCACCACGACCGCACCTTGAAATCCTGATAGACCAAATTTTTCTTCCACCATTCGGCGATAATCCACCACAGCGTCTCCATGTAGGAACGCTCGTAGGTGATGTAGGCATTTTTGAAATCAAGCCAAAAAGCAATGCGGTCG
>JACOZA010000025.1 GCA_016181565.1 Candidatus Sungiibacteriota bacterium | reverse complement strand
ACCTTCATTGATACGCCCGGGCATGAAGCGTTTAAGGAGATGCGTTCGCGCGGCGCAGTCGTGGCTGACATCGGCGTATTAGTAGTGGCGGCGGATGAAGGCGTGAAGCCGCAGACCAAAGAAGCGATTCAGATTTTGAAAACTGCGGAGATTCCTTTTGTCGTGGCTATCAATAAAATTGACCGCCTCGGTAAGGATGTCGAGCTAGTCAAGAAAGAACTTTCAGAGAATGAAGTGCAGGTGGAATCATGGGGAGGGAAAGTCCCGTCTATTGAACTTTCCGCAAAAACCGGCGAGAACGTCGAAGAATTGATTGAAACACTGCTCTTGGTCGCCGACGTCGAGCATTTTACGGGGAATCCGCATGTTCCGGCCGAAGCGGTCGTCGTCGAGTCCCATCGCGACCCGAAGCGGGGCGCCACCGCCACGCTTCTTATCCGGGACGGAAAAATTGAGCGCGGGAATTTTATTGTGATTGACGGGGCCGCGAGCCCCGTGAAAATTCTTGAGGATTTCCTGGGAAAATCAGTCGAGGCTGCGGGGCCATCTCAACCGGTGCGCATTGCCGGGCTGGTCGAGGTGCCGGGTGTGGGGAGTGCCGTTAAAACCTTTCTCTCCAAAGCAGAGGCGGAAACCTACGCCGCCCGCGAAAAGAAAACCGAACGGGCCGCCTTGCAGGAGATAAAAGCGGGGAAAACCTACATCAATGTCATTTTAAAAACTGATGTTTCCGGTTCGAAAGAAGCCATTGAGGGCACACTCCAGAACATGCAATTGGAAGATATCGGGATACGGCTCATCCGCAGCGAAGTGGGAGATATCAACGATTCAGACGTACAACTAGCCCTATCTTCTACAAATGTTGTCGTGATTGGATTCAGAGTAAAATTTCCGTCGCATCTGGCGGAGGTTGCCAAGAATAATGGCATCCAGGTCATCAGCGCTGAAATTATTTATGACCTTTTTGACCAGTTAAAAGCCGCGGTCCAGCACCTGATTCCCGCGGAGATTCGCGAGGTATTGTCGGGCAAGCTCAAAGTCCTGAAATTCTTCAAGCAGGAAAAATCCAAGCAGATCGTCGGGGGTCGGGTGACGGAGGGCGTGGTTCACAACGGAGAATTTTTCCGGATTGTTCGCAAGGGAGTTGGGCAAGGAAAGGGGAAAATCGCGAATCTCCAGATCCGCCGGCAAGCGGCGGCGGAAACCGCCGAAGGCAATGAGTGCGGCCTTTTGGTGGAAGCCGATCTTCTGATCGCAGAGGGAGATGTTCTCGAAGTCTACAAGGAAGAGCGGATTGAGCGGTCATTTTAGTCAGTTCTTAGTTTATAGTTGATGGTTATGGTTTTTGGTTATCAGTTTTAGTTTCTGTTTAACCATCAACTTGAACCAAAAACAAAAAACTAAAACTAGGAACCAAAAACCAAGAACTCGATACATGCGAAGAATTGAACAAGTAAATGATCTTATCCGCGCGGAGGTCGGGAAAATCATTGACCGCGATGTCGAACTTCCGGCGGGGTCACTCGTGACCATTACGCAGGTTGCGACGTCTCCCGATCTCCATTACGCTGATATTTTTATAACCGTGATGCCTCATTCACGCGAGGTCGGGACTTTCGCCGCACTAGAGAAAGGCATCGGCGGGATCCAGCACGCGCTGAATCGCAGGTTGCGCATGCGGCCAGTGCCGCGCATTAAGTTTGTCGTGGACGTTAAACAAAAGCGCGCGGATCGCATCGAGAAACTTTTGGCGCGCGAGAATTTGAAAAAATCTCAAAGATAAGCCACAATGGGTTGAGTTTATACGTTAATGGCGCAGTGGCGAAGAGGTAACGCGGCGGTCTGCAAAACCGCCATGCGGCGGGTTCGAATCCCCCCTGCGCCTCATGGAAAAAAATCAGAATTTTCATGTAGGCCTTAAAGCGTTTGTACAGAAAGGCAGAAAACTTTTGATTTTGCAAGAATCCGACCGATACAAAAGCGGCGGTAAGTGGGAGCTCCCCGGAGGAAGAATAAAAGAAACCGAAAGTGATGTTTCCTCGAAAGATATTTTGGAGCGTGAGTTGAAAGAAGAGTGCGGAAGAACGTTAAAAGTTAAAGTTGGTGAAATAGTCTCGGTTTGGATACGAGGAGATCATCCGGATGCACAAATTTTTCTGGTTGGCTTTGAGTGCAAATACAAGAGCGGCCAGCCGACGTTGAGTAATGAGCACATCAGTTATGCATGGATTGAAAAGGGGGACGTGAGAAAGTATAATTTTGCGGGTGGTTATCTTGAGTCGATTAAAGAATTTTTCAAAAAAGTATAAATATAAACATGCTGGGGTGGTGGAACCCCGCACTAAATTCCGAATTGACGATATTTTCATCCTACCCGCGGTAGCGCCTCTAGCTTACTTTTGGTATAGTTTGCAAGTAAATTTATAGAATTAGTGCGGGGCGAGCTGGTATATTTACCCCGCATAGCTGGTGGGAGAGTGGCGGAACTTGGTATACGCGGTCGACTTAAAATCGACTCCCGCGAGGGGTGAGGGTTCGACTCCCTCCTCTCCCACCACTTGTGCGGGGTACGAGGGACTTAAAATCCCTTACCGGAAACGGTGTGCGGGTTCAACTCCCGCCCCCAGCACCAAAACTAACTTGTTCGGATGGTCTCTGTGAGTTATACACATTGGATTTTACGAACCGCATGAGGGTATGCTATCCTCCTTATTGAGGAGGCTACCAGGTCTCCTTAGGGAAAGAAGTACAGCATTACTGCTGATTGATTTCTTTCGTTAACCAAACCACCAAAGTGGAAGAAAGACGCCTTCAGCAAGCGCCTTTTTTGTTTATATCAAATGCCTAACCAACAGACGCTATCAACCGTTCAGGATGTCATGAACCGTGAGGTGGTTTCAATTCGGCCGGACATGCCGCTCTTTGAAGCCCATGCGATTATTACCTCTCATAACTTCGATGGCGCGCCGGTGGTTGATAGCGACAATCGTCTGGTCGGAATTCTCACCGAGTACGACATGCTGGTGAAGGGGTCCGCCCTTCACCTCCCGACGTTCCAAAAGGTTCTCACCAATCTCCGGCTCGGCCGCAAAGAAGAAGATCATCTGCGCGCCGACATGGAAGAACTCCGTAAATTAACCGTTCGTGACGTCATGAACCCGGACCCGCTCACCTTGCCGGAGACCGCCTCGTTCGAGGATGTGGTCAAGACCTTCCGCGAGCACCACCGCGTGAATCCTATCCCGGTCATCGACCAGGAGAGGAGAGTTGTTGGGGTAGTAAGCCGATTCGACGTTTTGAAGCCAATTCAATACGTGGGTTCGCAGTAATCATTTTTTTTGCACGTAGATATATGAAAATAAACAACCCGTTTTAATGAGTCCCCAATTCCAAAATCACAACCGAACCAATAGAATCCTCGAAACCCTGCGGAGTGATTTCGTCGTGATCGGCCAGAACCGCGTCCACGGCTGGCAGGCATGGCTTTCAATCGGTCTTGCCGCCGGCATCTTCACCGGCGTGGTTTTGGTTGCGAATAGGAGCGGCCAGCTTGAGCCGTCGGTGGCCGCCCCGCCGGGATTCACCGCTCCAGCTAATCTCACCGCAACCC
>JACOZA010000003.1 GCA_016181565.1 Candidatus Sungiibacteriota bacterium | reverse complement strand
TATGATTCATACTTGTTCCTGTCCTGTCCAAAAACTTGGGCGGGTAAAGGTTTTGTTCCAAAAGTTTGTTCGCGGCTGTTCCATAATTTTGACAAAGCCTTTTACCACGATGATTTCTTTACTCCGGGAACTTCTCCGCGATTTGCAAGTTCCCGAAAGCAGATTCGGCAGAGGTCAAATTTTCGGAGATACCCGCGTTTCCTCCCGCAGCGAAAACAGCGCCGCACGATGCGGCTGGAAAACTTCGGTTTTTTCTTAGCGCGCGCAATGACCGATGTTTTTGCCATATTTTTACATCAGCGAATAACGAATCTCGCACGAATATGCGAATATTCGTTTATTCGAAAAAGATTCGCTATGCGTTGATACCAGATCATAGTGCAACTTACCGGCATGATACTCACCTTTGAATCGGAAACCCCAGATGCTTGAGAAGCATGATTCCTTCTTTTTTGGTCTTGGCCGTTGTCACGATGGTGACTTCTAAACCAAAAAGGAAGCGAACGTCTTCTCCGATCATTTCCGGAAAAACAATATGCTCTTTTACCCCGATAGTCAAATTTCCATCCTTATCGAAGGATGACTCCGGAATGCCCTTAAAATCACGCGTGCGGGGAAGTGCGGCGCCGACCAACCGATCGAGAAAATCATACATGCGTTTCCCCCGCAGCGTCACCGAGTATCCGACGCCCATGCCGATCCGCGTTTTGAATGAAGCAATGGCTTTTTTCGCTTTTCGCTCAATCGGTTTTTGGCCCGTGATGGCCGCCAAGCTTTTCTCGATGGTTTCCAGCTGTTTCGGGTCTCGAATTCTTCCGGTTCCCACATTCACTACCACCTTCCGAATCTTTGGCGCCGCCAGGATATTTGTAATTCCGAACTCTTTTATGAGTTCGGGAACCGCGTTTTTTTGATATCGCTCGCGCATGGTCGCCATATTCTCTATATTATTGCCTTACACTTCTTGCACGTGCGGATTTTTTTTCCGTCGGCGGAGGAAAATCCCGCCCGGGTTGCGGCCTTACACGTCGGGCAGACAACCATGGCGGCAGAGGCCGGAAAAGACGCCGGCAATTGGACAATCTCGCCGCGTTTTCCCTCCTGCCGGGGCCGCGCATGTTTCTTTTTCAAATTTATGCCTTCCGCGAGAATCCGCCCGGACTTTGTATCCACGCGAAAGACTTTGGCCGTTTTGCCGCGATCCTTGCCGGAAATAATCTTAATGGTATCGCCCTTTTTTATTTTCATGCTGATCATCAACGAATAGCGAATCCTTTACGAATAAACGAATTCGTAAATTCGAATAGATTCGTTATTCGCTGATATTTCATATAACTTCCGCCGCCAATGAAATGATCTTGGCATACCCGCGATCACGGAGTTCACGCGCTACCGGGCCAAAGATACGACCGCCTTTCGGTTCGACTCCATCCACGATCACCGCCGCATTCTCATCAAAACGAATATAGGATCCATCGGGTCGGCGGTGGGCATTGCGTTGGCGCACAATCACCGCCCGCACCACGTCTTTCTTCTTCACGAGTTTGCGCGGTTCGGCAATCTTCACCGACGCCACCACCACATCGCCCAATCCCGCATAACGCCTGCGCGTCCCGCCGAGTACCTTAATGACCTGGAGCAGTTTTGCTCCGGAGTTATCAGCCACTTGCAACATCGAACGTGTTTGAATCATGCCTTTGCCTTTCTAAGCCTAAATGAGCTAGGCCTCAACAGTTTCAATCGGCGCGGTCTTCAAGATTTTTTCGAGCGCCCAGCGTTTCTCGCGCGACAACGGCCGGGTCTCGCGGATGATCACTGTATCCCCGATGGCCGCCTCATTTTTCTCATCGTGCGCCTTAAAGCGTTTCGAAGTTTTGATGTACTTCAAATACTTGGGATGTTTTTTCAGGCGATCCACTCGGACCACAATGGTTTTTTGCATCTTGTTTGATACCACCACGCCCTTCGCTCTCCTCAATGTTTTGGAATTCTCTGCGGTCATAAAATTACTTCTCTTTCATAAGTGTCAAAACGCGGGCAATATCGCGGCGAATATGCATCAACTCCTTCACGTTTTTCATCTTTTTACGAAGAGCCTCAAACCGAACTTCCGCGGCGCGCTTCTCTAGGGCCGCGAGAGATTCTCTTAGCTCCTCTTTGGATTTTTGGCGGAGTTCGACTGCTTTCATAGGCTAATACCGTCAGTGTTCGCTGGTGACAAACTTCGTCTGCACCGGCAGCTTGTGGCCGGCTTTGCGAAGCGCCGCCTCCGCGGTCTCTCTTGTCACCCCATCCATCTCAAAAAGAATTCGGCCCGGCCGCACGGGAAAAACATAAAACTCCACCGCGCCTTTGCCTCCGCCCATGGTCACCTCCGGGGGGCGGCGCGTGATGGGCTTATCGGGGAAAATACGAATCCAGACTTTTCCCCCCCGTTGGATATAGTGAGTAATCGCGCGCCGTGCCGCTTCAATCTGACGGGCGGTCACCCAGCGGGCCTCGGTAGCTTTCAAACCGTAGCTGCCGTAGGCAAGCTCCGTCCCTCGAGTCTCAATCCCGCGAGAACGCCCCTTATGCCATTTTCGATGTTTGACTTTCCTGGGCTGCAACATGTTAGTTATTTTAATTCAATCGTCATTAAGCCGTATTTTTTGATCTTTGCCGGCGGATAAATCACATGAGCGTATGTTCGATTGACGCCGCGAACGGTCCGCCGCAAAGAACGGCCCGTATATCTTTTCTTTTTCGGATCCCATTCCCGCAAAACTAAAACATCCCCCGGAGAAATCTTAAAATCTGCGAGACGCGTCTCGACATTTTTTTTGCGAGACTGAACAAGCTTGAAAAACTTTGGCCAAATTTTCTTTTCAACAATCTTCATACGTTTTTTATCTATCGGGGTCAGTCGGCTGTCCTTCAAAAACTTCCCCTTTATACACCCAGACTTTGATACCAATCACGCCATAGGTCGTATAAGCTTCCTTATGGGCGTAGTCAATGCTCGCGCGGAGCGTTTGCAACGGAATGCGGCCCCTCTTCAACCATTCATAACGTGCCATCTCCGCGCCGTCCAGGCGTCCGGCGATGGCAATTTTTATTCCCTCGACGCCTTTGGCTTGCATCACCTTTTCGATCGTTTGCTTAAGGACTCGACGGAAAGGTATGCGCTTTTCCAGCTCATCCGCCACCATCTGCGCTACAATCGCTGCCCGCGTTTCGGGCGACTTCACGTCCTCGATCGTCAGCTTCAAGTCGCGTTTTTCGGCCTTGGCGTTCTTGAGCGCCCACTGGCGGAGTTTTTTCTGGATTTCCTGCTTTAACTTTTCTGCTCCTTCGCCGCCCCGCCCGATTAGAATTCCGGGACGGGCTGTCCGAATAATGACGTTCATGGCGGTCGGTGAGCGCTCGATATCAATAGCATCAATGTGGGCTTGGCGCAACTTCTTGGTGAGCCACTCCCGCACTAAAGTATCCTCGCGTAAATACTCGCGGTACTTTTTCGCATTAAACCAGCGCGACTTCCACGTCGTGTTGATGCCCAGCCTGAAAACGTATGGATGAACCCGGTGCGTCATAAAAATTTAACCGCGAATAGTGGCGAATAACCGCATAAATACATGCGAAAATATGTCGTAGGGATTCGCGTTTAATTTTAGTGCTGGGGCGCGCTTCATCATACGGATTTGCGATTAAAGAGACGGCGGACAAACCCCGGCTGGCGCTGCCCGGGGCCGGTCTCGCGATCCGCTGCGCGACTAACGGCTGATTTTTCTTCCCGCTGGATTTCCTTGATTTCGGCAAGTGAAGCTTCGCGAATAACCGGCGCGGCAGCTTTCTTGGCTTTCTTCGGTTTCATTTTCGTCGGGACAAACTCATCAAGTACCAGCGTGATATGGGAAGTGCGCTTCCGAATCATGGCGACGCGGCCAAAAGCGCGAGAACGAGACCGTTTCAGCATCGGCCCGCCGTCAACCAAGGCGGATTTCACGCGCAAATTTTTCTCGTCCAGACTGAAGTTGTGCTTGGCGTTGGCAATGGCCGAACGCAAAAGTTTCTCAAGCGGCAAGGTCGCGCGCTTGGGCAGGTGCCGTAATTGCACCAGCGCTTCAGTGGCGGGAAGGCCCTTGATCATATTTGCCACCAAGCGGGTTTTGCGCGGCGCCATTCGCGCGTAATGCAGTCTTGCGGTCACTTCCATAAATAATTGCTATTTACCAACGTTGGTCTTGGGCGTTTCGCTCGTCTTGGCTGTTTCCGCCGCCTTAGTTTCAAGTTCCTTCTGCATACGACCGCCGTGGCGCAGAAATTTGCGGGTCGGCGCGAACTCTCCCAGGTGATGCCCCACCATATCCTCCGACGCGACGACTTCAACAAAATTCCTGCCGTTGTGCACGCCGAATCTGTACCCCACCATCTCCGGCGTTATGGTTGATGCGCGGGACCACGTTTTAATCGGCGCGACGTTGCCTGCCTTGGTGCGCGCCATGTGTTTCAGAATGCTCGGGTGTATATAGGGGCCTTTCTTCAGTGATCGCGGCATAGGCAAGAATTATACTCTTCGCTTAAGAATGAATTTCGAGGACAATGCGTTTTTCCTGCGGGTCTTTACCCCTCGCGCCAATTTCCCCCACGGGGTGCGAGGCGCGGAGCGGCCCAGAAGGGTTCTCCCTTCGCCGCCGCCGTGAGCGTGATCCCTGGGGTTCATGGCAGTCCCCCTAACGCCCGGGCGTACTCCCATCTTGCGATGGCGTCCGGCCTTGCCAATCGTCATTAATCCATGTTCCGGGTTTGAAACTGCGCCAATCGAAGCCAGGCTGGAAGCCGAGACAACTCGTATTTCTCCCGAGGGGAGGGTGAGCGTCGTGTGAGGGCCTTCTTGCGCCATCACCGTTGCTCCCACTCCGGCAGAACGCGCCAGTACCGCGCCTCTTCCACGCTCCAGCTCAACGTTGTAAATCATGGTTCCGACGGGAATACGACCGAGCTCTGTCCGATTTCCCACCTCAAGGGGAGCCGTTGACGAGGTCACCACTGTTTGTCCGACGCAAAGCGTCTGGGGCGCAAGAACATAGCGTCTTTCTCCATCGCCATACTGCAAGAGAGCTATAAATCCCGAGCGGTTGGGATCATATTCGATGGAAACGACATGTGCCGGCATATCAATTTTATCGTAGATAAAGTCAAGGATGCGGAGTCTGCGTTTTACGCCCCCGCCTTTGTGACGCGTGGTAATGCGGCCCTGATGATTTCGGCCGACGCCCCGGGCAAAGCCCGCAGTCAGCCGCTTTTCAGGCTCTTTTCGGGTCAGGGCCTTTACATCGATATATTCCATCTGACGGCGCGCGGGACTGGTGGGGTGATATTTCTTCATGCCAATGATGTCTAAATTCGCGAGGCCCAAGCTGAAGCAAATTTAGCTGCAGCCTTAAGCACCCGCCCAAATTTTTGGGCTGGGAAGTTATGCGTGTTTTTCTTTTGGGCTGTCTTCATATGATTCCTCGGCAATCCAGACAAAGCCCTTTACACTCCTATTTCGATTGACTGGCCGGCCGCCAGCTGCACCACCGCCTTGGTGTGCCCCGGCACAACTCCCATTCTCCCCCCCAGCCTCCGAGTTTTCGGTCTGGCTTTTACAATCCGAATCGATGTCACCCGCACTCCATAAAGATTTTCAACCGCTCTTTTGACCTCGAGCTTATTCGCCATACTCTCAATGCGGAAGGTGTACGTTCCTCGGCGGCTGCCTCCGGCCGTTTTCTCGGACACGTGGGGAGCAATAACGACCCCGATGCCGGCGCGGTAATTAAGCACCGGGGAAACAGCGGCCTGTGCCGGTGCCTCGGGATCCTTGCTCCGCGACTTGGTCTCGCGAACTTCAGGTTTATTCTTCGGGGGCTCGCTATTCCCTTTTTTCAATAAATTCTTAAAAAATGCCATATGCCCATCCCGCTCAAATTAGGCGCGCTTGGTAACTCTCTTCTCCAGCACCGCCACTGCCGAGAGGGGGATCAGAACATAGCGATGCGCCAGCACTTCCCGTGCCGTCACGCTTGCTGCCGGGCGCACTTCGAGCTCATCGATGTTACGAAACGCGCGAGTCTCCGTCAATGACCCGTCCGGCAGAAGAAGAATTTTTGACTTCCTCGCAAGGGCTGTGAGCGACTTATGTGTCGCGAGTTTTTTCACGACATCAAACGCCTCCTTGGTCTTCCCGCTTGTAAGCGCCAGCCCCTTTAAAAGCACTACTTCCGCGTCCCGCGCTTTGGCGGACAATGCCATGGCCAGGCCCGCCGTTGCCATACCTTTGTTTAATTTTTTAGCTAAATTGCGCTCCTTCCTGGGACCATGCGTCACGCCGCCGCCCCTCCAGAGCGGCGAGCGAATTGACCCGTGACGCGCCCGTCCGGTCCCCTTCTGACGCCAGGGTTTTCTGCCGCCGCCGCGGACTTGGGCCCGGTCTTTCGTGCTCGCCAAAACCCGCCGGGCGTTCGCCGATTGCGCCGTCACTACCTGATGCAGGAGATCACGGCGCAACGGCGCGTCAAAAAGACTCTGCGGCGCCTCAACTGCCTCGAGCTCTTTTCCGCTTTGATCAAACACTGGTAACTTCATAGGCTGCAATTTGGTCCTTAAATTATCTTGCCGTAATGGCGACGATACTCCCCGGCCGGCCCGGCACGGCTCCCGAGAGCGCGATAATTTCTCGCTCCGGATCAATATTCACCACGCGCAGGTTTTTCACTGAGACCCGTTCGCCGCCCATGCGTCCCGCCATCCGCATTCCCTTAATGACACGCTGCGGCCAGGTGGCGCCAATGGACCCGGGCTCGCGGTGCGCGTGTTTCGTCCCGTGCGTGGCCGGCGCCCCATGGAAGCCGTGCCGCTTGACCACGCCCTGGAAACCCTTTGACTTTGAAACTCCGGTCACTTTCACTATATCTCCGACGCTAAACTGCGTCACATCAACTGCGTCGCCCCGATTTTTATCAGATGCCTCCAGGCGAAATTCTTTCAGTGTGCGGAAGCTACCTAAGTCTTTCAGATGTCCGACTTGAGGCTTCTTCTGCTTCCCTCTGCTGCCCTGTCCGATCTGAATAGCGCCGTATCCGTCTTTTTCTTTGGTGCGTACCTGCGTCACCATATTCTTGGCGGCGTACACCAAGGTCACCGGGGTCACGTTCCCCTTCTCGTCAAATACCTGCGTCATGCCAATTTTTTCCCCCAAGATATACTTCATGAAATCTGTCTACGGTCTACCGACCACCGACCACCGCTCCTTGTGCTGTAGTCTGTAGTCTGTGAACTGTAGCCAAAAAAATCGGGAACTACCCCGATGTAAAAAACCGGCGCAGATTCTATCGCGTTCACTACGTACTCGTATACGTATCTATATGAAATTCCATATCAACCGAGGTCTCTCGAAGTATCGAGAGAATGAGCAACTACATGGTGAGTCGCTCAGGAGGCTACCGGAGCCAGAGAGGCCTCCGATAGCTTACTGAATTACTCACTTATCGAATTTTCAATCCGTCCATCCCCAGCGAGGAAGTTCTCTTTCAAAACGCTCGACCGATTCACTCTCCTAGCGAGGCATTCGTTCGCCGCGACCATTGCGGAGCCGAGCGAGCATGGTGTCCCGAGCTTGCCGAGGGACGAGCGAGGCGGAGCATGAGTCAAAAATCATCGCTGGGGATTTTTGACGTGTCGCGCGAACGCATTGCCGAGCACCCGCTACATTTTGACTTCTATATCCACACCCGCCGGCAAATTCAGATTCATCAAGGCGTCAATCGTCTTCGGTGACGGATTCAAGATATCAATCAGGCGCTTATGCACGCGCATCTCGTACTGCTCGCGGGCGTTTTTATGCACAAAGGTCGAACGGTTCACGGTGTATTTATGCATCTCGGCCGGGAGCGGCACCGGCCCCACCACTTCCGCGCCTTGGCGGCGAGCGGTTTCCACAATCTGTTTTACCGAGGCGTCGATAATTTTCGAGTCGTACGCCCGAACTTTGATGCGAAGCCGCTGCTTTATTTCTTTTTCAGCTTCTTTGCCTTTATCTTTGGTCTTGGCTGCGGCCATGAACTTTACCCCGTTAGAAATTTATGTAAGTCTGCTTCATCTGACGACCGCCGTCAATAAATCTTTTGAGTCGCATTTTATTCTTAAGGTACTTAGGTAAATTTCTAACGGGGTGAAAGGTGCTTTTACAATAATCCCGACCCCGAGACGCTTCGGGATCGGGATCATCAATTTTATTTCAGAATCTTTGTTACCACTCCCGCGCCGACAGTTTTACCGCCTTCACGAATGGCAAACCTCTGCTTCTCTTCGAGCGCTACCGGGGCAATCAGCTTCACTATAAACTTTACCGTATCGCCCGGCATTACCATCTCCGTTCCTTGCGGCAATGTGACCTCGCCGGTGACATCGGTCGTGCGGATGTAAAACTGGGGCTTATAGCCCGCAAAGAAGGGCGTATGTCGGCCGCCTTCCTCTTTCGTCAGAATATAGACTTCCGATTCAAATTCAGTATGCGGAGTCACAGAGCCGGGCTTGGCAATCACTTGCCCGCGCTCGACATCCTCTTTCTTCAGTCCCCGAAGCAAGACTCCCGCATTGTCTCCGGCCATTCCTTCATCCAGAGACTTATTGAACATTTCAATGCCGGTAACCGCTGTTTTTTGAGTATCTTTCAATCCAATGACTTCAACGTCCTCGCCCACTTTAATCTTCCCGCGCTCCACGCGGCCGGTGACAACCGTCCCGCGCCCTTCAATCGAGAAGACGTCTTCTACCGGCATCAAGAACGGCTTATCCACTTCCCGAACGGGGGTGGGAATGAAGTTGTCAAGCGCTTCCGCCAGCTCCATAATTTTCTTGGCCCATTCATCTTTTGTATCCTTGGCTTCGAGAGCTTTTAAGCCCGACCCGCGAATAATCGGCGTCGTATCTCCCGGATACTCGTATTTCTTCAAAAGCTCGCGGATTTCCGCCTCAACCAAATCCACCAGTTCCGGATCATCCACCATATCAACCTTGTTGAGAAAAACGACAATCGCGGGAACCCCGACTTGGCGCGCCAAGAGGATGTGCTCCCGGGTCTGCGGCATTGGTCCGTCGGTTGCGGCCACCACCAAAATCGCGCCGTCCATCTGCGCGGCTCCCGTAATCATGTTTTTGATGTAGTCCGCATGCCCCGGCGCGTCGATGTGCGCGTAGTGGCGCTTGGCAGTTTCGTACTCCGAGTGATGGAGCGCGATGGTAATGCCGCGCGCCTTTTCCTCCGGCGCGTTGTCAATTTGATTGACGTCCTCAACGCGGGACTTAAACCCCGCCATATTGAGAATTTTGGTAATAGCCGCGGTGAGCGTGGTTTTGCCGTGATCGACGTGACCAATGGTACCGACGTTGACATGCGGCTTCGAACGATCAAATTTCTCTGCCATAACGTTTTTTATTAGTTGAGACTACAGCTTACAAACTACAGCCTACAATCGCCTTTGGGCCGGGATTGCAGTCGGTAGCCTGAAAGCCGTAGCTTCGCTGATAAATTATTCTTAAACCAAAGACAAAGAGAATCCTAACCTATCTCACAAAACCCGTCAAGCGCGCCTGATTATTATTAACAAAAAGCCCGCCGCACCCGCCTGTCTGACTCAACAGGCCGGATGCGGCGGGTTGCGCGCTCAAACGTTCTTTTCGTCCTCACGGACATGACTGCTGTCGAGCGCGCTTTGAGGCGGAGCAACAACTTGGTCGTCCCAAAGGACACAACACTAAACGCTCCGCCAAGTGACTGCGATAAGGGAGACACGGCCTTTCACGCCTAGAAGGCACCCTCCCATTCGTCTCCCTCGTCGCAGGTTGTTTTTAAAGAGCGCGCCAGCGGACATCAAGTGCGTCGCTTGAAAGCATCTTTTCCTTCGTCCGCTGGCGCGCCCGCTCGGTCAATGGACACAGCATCGTCCGTCTTGCGACACGACAACTTTCGTCCACCAGCTGACTCTAAAAGAAAGATCCATTGGTGAGGGCGCATTCCCCCATTCGTCCCAAATTTCGAGACACCCCAACAATCGCGCCCTCTTCAGTGAGCTCCAAAAACTTAAGACCACTGAAGAGAGCGGGTTGGGCAAGTCGTGGCTCGCTTTCGAAAGCATGCACTCGTTCGCCCAACCCGCTTTGGGAAAAAACAGCTACCGGCGCGCCTAGTGGCACCTCTTTAATCGTCTTTCCCAAGTCTTTTACTACTCAATGAACGGCCTCCTGCGGCGCGAGGCGAACCTCGCGCCGCAGGAGCGTCTCGCGTGACAACGGAACTGTCGCGGAGACTTCCCGCAAAGCACTGGACGTCACGCGATTCTCTACTCCTAGACCGCGACTTTCCCTTGGGCGGCCTCGAGGTGCCGCCACTCGCGGTGGAGCCACTCGACGAACTTGGTGATGGTGCGCCACGTGGCCATCCTGTGAATGTGGCCGTCGGTGTAGCGCTTCTTCATTTCGCCTTTCTTGTTCTCGTAGGTCTCGACCGCGGGGTGCTTCGCCCGGAACTTGGTCTTGTACTCGCGGAGCTTCAACCCCCAAGCCGACTCGGCCCGGTAGTTGAATTGATCGCCCAGAAGGTACAGGGCCTGACGCAGCGACGGCACCCAGTCGTTGGACTTCTCTGCTGCGACGACATCGCCGTTTGCGACGGCCGCCTGCAGTGCATCATCGGCCGCCGCCACCCGCTTTTGACGCGGGGTGACGGGCATCCGCATATGCCGCGGGAAGGACCCGTCTTTCATGACGTGGACCCCACAGTACTTCTTGAGCTTGGCGTCAGTGAGGAATCTCCGGATGTCGGCGATCCGCGAAATCAGAGACGCCGCGAGCACCTCGCCCATGCCTTCGACACCTGCGAGGACTTCGGTCCAGACCTCGACCTTCCTGACCGCCTTTTTCAACTCGGCCCCGCGCTTTGCCTCTTCCTTCAGATTGGCCGCCAGGATCGCGTCGTTGGCTTCTGCCTCCTTAAAGACTTCCTCCATCGTCCCTTCCGGATACTTGCCATCCGCGGAGATGTGGACTGCGCCGATAGCCCTCTGACGGACGCGCTGGGCGCAGGCCATGCGATCGAGCTGGGCGTCGCGCCGCGCCCTGTACGCAAGACCGATCGCGATCGTGTCCCGATCGCGAAGGGTTACGGGATAGAAGATTTCCGGTGAGGTTTCGGCAAGCTCGGCGAGAATCAGATGATCCTCGTCCTTCGAGCGCGCCCCGCGCCTGTCCTTGAGGTCGGTCGGCGGAATGCGAAGCACGGTTGAACCGATTTCATCGCCGCGCCGCGACATCGAGTAGGCCAGGCGGTCACCCGATCCTCCGAGGATCATGGCGATAACATCCCCCGCCTGCATGCCCTGGTAACCGGTGGGCACGCGAAACTTCTTGGGGCCGTCCTTCTCTTTCTTGCCGGTCTCCTTCTTCTCGACGACATGGCGACGCAAGAACCCCGAAAGGTCCTCGCCGTCGAGCGCATCACGCCAGCCCGTCGGGAGCATCCCGAGCATGAAGTCGAGCTCTTCCGTGTCATCTTCGAGTTCGAGCGTCTGCGCCTGCCCGTCCTCGCTAATCGCAACCATCGTCGGCCGCGCTTCGCCTCGGGCAGTCTTCTTCACGCGGTGCCGGATACCGATGTAGCGCGCCATGTGATCTCCTCTGGCTTTTCGTCCCTTGCGGGACAAGCTGGAAAGGTCGTTCACTGCATCGCCCGCCTGGCAGGCGCTGGGACTAAGAGCGTCCGACAGTGTGCGCATCGTTCCAAAGGACACGGTCATGTTCGTCAGACGCCCGAAGACTGACGCAGACACACTTACGTCCCGTCGGACAACCGCAATATTGCGTCAGTCACGAAGAACTGGAGCAAGCCGCACCCATTCATTCGTCTTTCGACACATCCGCAGTCGCGGCAAACTCCAGATTGGGGAGTAAGCGGCTGGCACACGCCTTTTTTCGTCTCTTGCGAGACACCCAACATATCGTGCCAGCCATTGGATAGAGTTAAAGAGCTCCGCCGCGCACATCCTTCCTCGTCTTTTCACAAGACATTGCCACTTTCGCGCGGCGGCTATATAAAAGTGGCTGGAGAAGACAACCTACCAATCGCCCCGCTACGCGTGGCACCCTCCTATTCGTCTTCTCCGGCCACAGTTGATGTTAAAGCGCTCGGCATGCACGACTCCCCATGTCTGCAAATCTAAAACTCGAGCAGACACTGCTTTGGTCGCACGCCGAGCATCAAGATATTAAAATAGACAAGCCCGTATGTCAAGACGGACAGGTATGTGAGGTTAACTGATTGCCGATCTTTTCTTTCAGAGTGGCAAATCTTCCAGTCGAATCTCGGCCGGGTCGCGCATCTCTATTTCCTCCTCCGGCTCGGCCTTCGGCATCGAGAGTTTGGCCGCTAATTCCTTGGCTTTGGCGCGCTCAATTTCAAGCCGGGCGTTCGCCAAATCAATCGGATCCTCGGGCGGCATCGCGAGATTTTGACCGCCTTTTCCGCCCTTGAGAATTTTGTACGCCTCAAAACCCAAGACCACATAGGCGGGCTCTCCTTCCTCGATAAAGATGAACCGCTCGCCGGGATCCGTCAGCCACTTTTTGATATCATTCAGTTCCATACTAAAAGTGCGGTTACTGTACCAAATAAGACTACCCCAGCGCAAGTTTCGCAAAACTCGCTCACCTGCCCGATCCTGGCCGCTCACCGCCATGGCTGGAGGCGCGGGGGGCGAGAAACATTTTGAGAGTTCGTTAGAAGGCCCATCTCAAAAATGGCTTTGAAGGTGAAGATGAGAACGAAATAGTATAAAATAAATCCATGAGCAGAAACTTCCTGGCTGCCAGAGCTGGGCCAGCCGAGCAAATTGAAACCGCTAAGAAGAAAAGTTATGAATATCCGATTCTTTTACTGCTGCTTGGCGTCTTTCTCGCGTTTTCATTCTATAAACTGACGGAAAGTCCAAAAACTTGGTACGATGAGGGAATTTTGACCCAAGTCGCAATGAACATCGCCGCCGAGGGTAAATACATGGTTCAGATTGCGCCGGAGAAGTTCGTCTCCGCGGGATTTGTAAGCACCGGATACCCGGTCATTTATCCAGTGAGTCTCGCGTTCCGCTATTGGGGAGTGAATTTATTTGCTGCCCGCTTGGTGATGGTCATTTATTTGCTTCTATTCATAACTCTTTTCTATATCCTGGCGCGGCGCTTCTACGGCATAGGGGGAGGAATTCTCGCCGCCTCCGTCATGGCAAGTTTCGCTCCGCTCTTCGGCCACGGCCGAAACGTCCTCGGTGAAATTCCCGGCCTCTTTTTCCTGCTGATCGTACTCTATCAATTGTCGAAAATTGCCCAAGAGAACTTCATGGCCTCGCCCTACTCCATTGCGATCACCGGCTTAGCAACTGGTCTTGCGGTCAGCACCAAGCCGATCTTTCTGCTTCTCCTGCCCGCCCTATTCACGGCATATTTATGGAACTGGCCCGGGGGAAAACGCTCACTAAAACAATCAGCCGCTTTTTTCATCTGTTTTCTGATTCCTGTCGGCATCTGGATCGTGACACAGTTTGGTAACGGAGACTCGATCGCTTCCATCCTCTCGATTTACTCAAACCCCGCGGGGTATAGCCCCGCCTCGCTGCTCTATATTATCTTAGGGAATGTGCGCAGATTTTTTACAGAATGGCAGCCGATCTACATGCTTGTCCTTTGGGGAGCCTGGGCGGCTTCTCTCGTTATCCGCCGTGTTCGAGGAGAAGGGCCGCTTGAGATCACAGAATTGACTGCGATTCTTTTTGCAACTTTTGTGCTCGCGGCCTATGTCCGCACCGAAGGCTGGTATCGCTACTTCTTCCTGGCCGAAGTCATGGCGTTTTTGTATCTTCCGCGGTTACTGCATACCTGGGCGATGGAACTTGGCCGGTGGATGCCATCCGGTACAAAGTTATTTCACTGCCTTACCTGCGCATTTCTCGTTCTCCTCGTTCTCGGCCAAGCATATTACTTGGGTGCTCGTTCCTGGATAGCAGCGGATTTTACGAGGCATCGAACTGCGGACTTAGAAAATTATTTCCTGAATTTTGATAAATCAAAAAGCGTTTTTATTTATAACGTGCCGGAGACGGCATTGTTTGTAAACGGCGTTTCCTATTATCAATACCTTGAGGTAAAACCGTACTTGGTGGTGGGCCAAAACGAAATCCGGGAGCTGGATAACGGCCGGCCTGATTTTATGATATTATCCGCCGAGGGATGGGAGAAAACTTTAGCGCGCTTCCCCCGATACCAGAAACTGGAGGTGATTGACGAATACGTGATTGCGGCCAAAAAGCCTGCTTAAATAAGAACTTCCGCCTATGACAAAAGATCTGATTATTCTCCCGACCTATAATGAACGAGCGAATATCGGAACGCTGATCCATGCGATATTCGCGGTAGTGCCGCATGTTTCAATCTTGGTGGTTGATGATAATTCTCCCGATGGGACGGGCGCGCTCGTTGAAGCCCTCAAACAGAAATTCCCGTGTCTTTATCTTCTGACCCGCGAAAGAAAGGAGGGTCTGGGACGCGCCTATACTCACGCTTTTCGTGAAATCGCGCAGCACAACGAGTTAGAAACCGTGGTGACGATGGACGCTGACTTCTCCCACCATCCCGATTATCTTCCGCTCTTGCTTGAAAGTTGCAGAAAAGGATATGTCACTACCGGATCGCGCTACGTACCGGGAGGGAAAATAGCAGGCTGGGAACTCTGGAGGAGGATATTGAGTGCGGGAGCAAACATTTATATCCAGATCATTACACGGTTACCGGTGCATGACGCGACCAGCGGGTTTAATGCCATTCCCGCAAGCCTATTAAAGAAAATTGATCTTACGGTTTTTGACGCATCGGGATACGCATTTCTCATCGAGCTAAAATATCTCCTTTGGAAACAGGGCGGGCTTTTTCATGAAATTCCAATCACCTTTCACAATCGCACCGGCGGAGAATCAAAAATTTCGGGGCACATCATCCACGAAGGCATCCTGGCGCCATGGAAGATAATTTTTTCCCGCTAACCTACTGTCCCGTCTGCGGGGGCGAGAACACCAAAAAATTGTGGGTGAAAAACTCGTTCGACATTTTTGACTGCCGAAGCTGCCGGGCGTTATTTGTGCCGGACCGCAGCCTCAACCTGAAAAAACTTTATTCCAAAGATTACTTCACGGGAGCGGCTCAAGGATTCGGATATGCCGATTATGACCGCGACAAAGAAGCCATGCGCGGCACCTTCGAGATATATCTCGCAAAAATTGAAAAAGCGCTGCCCAGAAATCTCCCGCGCCGGCTTTTAGATGTCGGAGCGGCCAACGGCGCGTTTCTCGCCGTCGCCCAGAAACGAAACTGGGAGGTGCGGGGAGTGGAAGTCTCGGACTTCGCAGCCGCTGAAGGCAGAAAGCGCGGGTTTGATATTAAGACAGGAACTGTCGTCGAAGCCAAGTTCCCGGATGCGTTTTTCAGCGTGGTGACACTCTGGGATGTTCTGGAACACATCGCGGACCCCCATGCGACCCTTAAAGAAATCACCCGCATTACTAAGGGAACGGGCTTGGTGGCAGTGAACACACCCGACACCCAAAGCCTTTTCGCGAAACTTATGAGAAAATACTGGCACCTCGCAAACCCGCCGGAACATTTAATTCTCTATAACCTAGAAAACGCCGCCGAGATGCTTAAAAAATACGGCTATGCGGCGGTGGCGCACGCCCACGTCGGAAAATCTTTTACGCTCGAATACATCTTCCAAACTCTTTCCCACCAGCAAAAATTCTTTCTGTGGAGATTTTTGCTTTGGCTTGTTGCACGACTGCGCATCCGGAAACTGGTTATCCCGGTTAATGTACGTGACAACTTTTTCTTGATCGCAGCCAAAAAGGCTGCCAGAACGCAACGCGTTACCTTCAGAAAGCCCTAAGCGAGGGCACCGCTTTCCAGAAACACTCACCCTAAGTTTAGAGCGTGAAGCCACGTCTGACGTGGTGAAACGCTACCTTGAGAAAATCCTCAGGCGAAGACGGCTTTCCTGAAAACGCTCGCGCGACGACTTTAAACCAAGGCGCGACGCGCTGCTTTCAGTAATTCCTTAGGCGAAGTATCTCTTTCTCAAAACGCTCGACCGACGTAGCGACCATGGTTCCCGATCGCAATCGGGATCGCAAGGAGGTCGGCGAGTCCGACTGCCGGTGGAGCAGTTGGACGTTTTTGAAAAGAGATACGAGCCCCCTATTTCTTCCCCTCTATGATAAGAGTCTCGATGTTCTTTGGGACTTCCTCGTAATGATCAAATTCCATCGAGTAACTGGCGCGCCCTTGGGTGAGCGAACGAATCGCGGTCGCGTAACCAAACATTTCGGCGAGCGGCACTTCAACCGCAATCACTTTAATGCCGAGCCCCCGGTCATCCATTTTATCAATACGGCCGCGTTTAGAGTTCAGGTCCCCCGTGACTTCTCCCAAAAACTGCTCGGGGGTCGTCACTTCCACTCGCATGATCGGCTCAAGCAGCACCAGTTTCGCCCGTCTTGCTCCCTCCTGCAAGGCGATGGAACCCGCGATTTTAAAAGCCGCCTCGGATGAGTCAACTTCGTGATAGGAGCCGTCGTAGAGTGTCGCACGAATGTCCACCACGGGGTACCCCGCGAGAACCCCTTTTTCCGTGGCCTCTTTCACTCCTTTTTCAACTGCCGGGATAAACTCATTCGGGATCACGCCGCCCCTAATGGCGTTCTCAAACTCAAATCCTTTGCCGCGCTCCAAGGGCTCGAGACGCAGCCAAACGTGACCGTACTGCCCCCTTCCGCCTGACTGCCGGATATATTTGCCCTCGGCTTAGGCCCGCCCCTTGATAGTTTCTTTATAGGCCACCTGCGGCCGGCCGACATTAGCCTCGACACTAAACTCGCGCTTCATGCGCTCAACGATAATCTCAAGATGCAGCTCGCCCATGCCCGAGATAGTTGTGTCTCCGGTCTCAATATCGCCGGAAATTCTGAAGGTCGGATCCTCGTCGGAGAGACGGCGGAGAGCTATGCCCATTTTTTCCTGATCGGCTTTGGTCTTCGGCTCAATGCGGAGTTTTACCACCGGTTCGGGGAAGACGATTTTTTCAAGCACAATCGGATGCTCTGGGTCACAAAGCGTATCGCCTGTCCGCGTGCCTTTTAAGCCGACGAGGGCCCCGATATTCCCGGCCTCAATTTCTTTCAATTCTTCCCGATGATTGGCGTGCATCCGCAGAATCCGCCCGATACGTTCTTTTTCGCCGCTGGTAGCATTCGAGACGTAGCTGCCGGCAGTCAATTTGCCCGAATAGACCAGAAAATACGTCAGCTGACCGACGTAAGGATCGGTCTGCAACTTAAATGCGAGGGCGGCAAACGGCTCGTTGTCGTCAGCCTGGCGAAAAATTTCAGCATCGGTTTCAGGATCAATGCCTCGAACCGGCGGGAGATCCAAGGGCGAGGGCAGATAGTCAATAACGGCATCGAGCACCAGCTGCACGCCTTTATTTTTCAAGGCCGAACCCGCCAGGACCGGCACCAGTTTATACGAAAGCGCGCCTCTGCGAAGCGCCTGCTTCAATTCCGGGGTGGTGATGTCTTTTCCCTCCAAGTATTTTTCCGTCAGCGCCTCATCGGTTTCAGAAATTTTCTCCACCATTTTGTGACGCCATTCGAGAGCGGTATTCTTCAGATTTTCGGGTATCTCGCCCCAGACAATTTTCTCCCCCTTTTCACCTTCAAACCGGGCGACCTTCATTGACAGCAGGTCAATCAGTCCCTCAAAATTTGCCTCAAGCCCAATCGGGTACTGGAGCGCCACCGCATTGGGGGTTAAGCGCTCCCAAATTGAGGAGAGGGATCGTTCAAATGAGGCTCCCGTTCGATCAAGCTTGTTGATAAAGCAAACGCGCGGCACGCGATAGTCATCAGCATAGCGCCAGTTGGTTTCTGATTGGGGCTCTACGCCAGCCACGCCGTCAAACACCACAACCGCGCCGTCAAGTACCCGCAAGCTCCGCTTCACCTCCACCGTGAAGTCAATGTGGCCCGGCGTATCGATGATGTTGATGCGGTACTCGTTTTCTTTCGTTTGCGGCGCGTAAGTCGGTTTCCAAAATGTATTGGTCGCGGCCGAAGTTATGGTGATGCCGCGCTCCCGCTCCTGCTCCATCCAATCCATCACCGTATCGCCCTCATGCACTTCGCCGATTTTGTGCGACACTCCGGTATAAAACAAAATCCGCTCGGAGACCGTGGTCTTTCCGGCGTCAATGTGGGCAATAATTCCAATATTTCGGGTTTTTTCTAACGGGTATTCACGGGCCATATCATTTATTGTATTTCTTGGCCAATTTGTTCAGAAACTTCAGTAGCGGTTTCCTCCAGTCATCTTCCAACTGTGTTCGGATAAGATTAACTATCTTTTTATCCTCGAGAGAAAGTTTACGCTTCTCAAGTAAATAAATCATTTCTAGGATTTGATAATCCCTTCGCTCTTTCAAAATATACTTCTTTTTATCTTCGCTCGTAAATTCCGTCATATCTCTTTTCAAATAAAAACCCAACAGGCTACCTTAATCGGCGATCCCGAGCGAAGCAGTGCAATTTTTCTTCATCGGGTTGGCTGTGGGATCCTTGGGTGCTCGCCGCAGGCGAGCAAATCTGAATGGAGGCGTGAAGAAAAATTGCACTGCGAGCGACTGCTACCACGCGAAATGCGCGACCCCAGCACAAATTTTACTTCTCATCCCACGGCGACGCGCTTCGCCCATCAAGGATTGGGCTATTCGCCCACGCGCGTCGCAATTCTTTAACCACACCTTCTTAAACTCCATCTTCTACACAATTACTTAGGCAAAATTTGAGCGGGGTGCTCCATTTTGCAACTGGGGAATCTTCGTTGCGACTCGATTTCACCAGGCAAAATGGGCAAACGCCTTGTTGGCCTCGGCCATTCTATGCGTGTCTAACTTCTTCTTGACCGCGTTGCCCTCGTTCTTGGTTGCCAGGATCAACTCCCCGGCTAACTTTGCGGCCATAGGTTTGCCCGTCTTTTTGCGCGCGGCCTCCAGCAGCCAGCGGTACGCCAAAGCGGTGCGTCGTTCTCCTCGGACCTCGCGCGGCACCTGATAATTGGCGCCTCCGATCCGGCGCGATTTCACCTCCACCACCGGCGAGACGTTTCGCATCGCCTCCTCAAAAGCCGCGATGGCCGGCTTTTGGGTCTCCTTCTCCAAAATCTCGAGCGCGTCATAAACAATATCGCGGGCGATGGATTTCTTTCCTTTCTTCATAACGTAATTAATAAGTTTCTCCACGGATACGTTGCCGTATTTGACATCACCGGGAATATTGCGCTTGATGTTTCGTTTGCGACGCATAAAAATTAAAATTCAAAATTTCAAATAAAAAGTGAAAAGTCTTGGTAATTTTTATTTTTGAATTGCACCTTTGGCTTTTGCATTTTAACTTTTTACTTTAGGCTTTAGGCCTCTTGGCTCCGTACTTTGAGCGCCGCTGCTTACGGGCTGTAACGCCGGTCGTGTCCAGCACGCCGCGAACGATGTGATACCGCACTCCCGGCAAATCCTTGACTCTCCCGCCGCGGATAATCACGACCGAGTGTTCCTGAAGAGTATGCCCTTCTCCACCAATATAGACCGTAACTTCCATGCCGTTCGTTAAGCGCACGCGCGCGACTTTGCGCAGAGCCGAGCTCGGTTTCTTGGGCGTCATGGTCGTCACCTTAATGCAGACGCCGCGTTTGAAGGGCGAGGGATAATATACCGGGTGGTTTTTCTTCACGTTAAATCCGCGCTGGAGCGCCGGCGATTTTGATTTCATTTGCTTTGGGCTTCTCCCGTATTTGGTTAATTGATGCAGCGTGGGCATAGTTGCTCGAACCTATCCTCAAAATCTTCGAATTTCCCCACCGAGGAAATTCTCATCGCCGACTTCCTTGCTCTCCGCCTACCGGCGGAACCGTGGCCGGAGACGGGAGTTTCTGTCCCGCAGAAAGCTCTCGCGTCTTTCCTCGTCGGTCGAGCGCCTGCCTGCCGGCAGGCAGGTTTTGGAGAATGGGTTCTTCACTCTCAACTTATATTATATATAGAGAGTAAGCTCTAACGAGCCTATCATATTAAATCACGAACCTTAAGAGTATATATATTGAGCCGCTAAGCGTCAAATGGCGCGCATGGCTAAGCGCCTACCAATAAGCGGAACGCGAAAAATACTAACGAGCCAAGAAGGCCGGGCAAGAAAACGATTAGCGCTATCAATAAGAAAAGCCCGTACTGCTCAAGCATCATCTGCAATCCGACAAAACGCTCGGGCAAAAGGGAAAAAAGCACCTTTGATCCGTCCAGCGGCGGAATGGGGAAAAGATTGAAAATCCCCAGCACCAAATTGGCAATCACCACCGTGGAGAATATCATGGAAAGGCCCTGGAGCGCCGCCGCCGACAAATATCCTGACAACAGCGGATCAAGCAATCTCAAGAACACGGCGAAAATCACCGCCAAGGAGAGATTCGCCGAAACGCCCGCGATGGCCACCAAAAACGTCCCGCGGCGGATATTCCTGAAAAACATGGGGTTGAAAGGCACCGGCTTCGCCCAGCCGAAAATTAAGGGGCGCGCTCCGAAAAACGCGGGAATCGCCATCACCAGCGGCAGCAGTATCGTCCCGAAAGGATCAATGTGCGATAGCGGATTTAACGTCAGGCGGCCGGCGTCTTTAGCCGTTGAATCCCCTAAAAAATACGCCACCGCCCCGTGCGCGACTTCATGCATCACGATAGAGAAAAAATAGATGATGACGATAAATGCGATTTCCAGCATGGTTCGATAAACTCACCGCCAGTCGTGAAAAATATGGTGTAGTGAGAAAAAATAAATCACCCAAAAATTAATACTCGTCCCGAGCTAAGTTGGGGGATCTTGTCGGAGTTCGCTAGCTATGATACGCTATGAGAGCTTTTTTAGCTATCAATCACTGACTGCGGTCGAGAGACCCGAGCCGCGACGCATTGAGTATTTTAATTGCCGTAGTCCGTGGTCAGTAAGCTGTAAGCCGACACAATGAAAATCTGCGCCATCTGCCAAAAGGGGTCTCATCTGGGAGGAGTGCGAAAATTGCTTAGAGGCCACTACAATCCCACCACCACCAAACGTGTTTACCCCAACTTGCAATGGGTGAGATTAGTAAACTCGCATAAACGCGTAAAGGCCTGCGCCAAATGTATCAAGGCACTCGCGAAAAAGACGAAATAGAAACTAGCAACTAGCCACTAGCGGCTAGGAACTAATGAGACGGGGAATAGTATAGTGGTAGTACGCAAGGCTGGGGGTCTTGTAGTCCGAGTTCGATTCTCGGTTCCCCGACCAATCAAAACTCAAATGTCTTTGAGTTTTGCGGGATAGTTACCTAAATTGCGCGAGCTAAGAGCGAGCGTATACTAAAGCTATCCCGTTAAGCGCTGTGGGGAGCGCGACGAGTTCGATTCCCCGCACCCCGATCAGTTTCAGCTGGATTAGAGTTAGGGATTGGGGACAGACTTAATTTTTTTCACCAATAAAGACAGTAAACTCTTGACTTTTTGTTGGGCTTCAGGTTCAGTCTTGCTATCAACAAATTCTCTCCACTTAGCCAGAATTTCGTCGTCTCCTATATCCCTTACCGTATTCTCTAAAATGAGGCGCGTATCAAAATCTATTTCGGCCTCGGCTTTTAACACTTTCTCAATGAATAATTCGGCAAAATCTCTTACCTTCACATTCACTGCTTTCTGGGCTTTAACCGCCTCAATGGTCTTTTGAGCGTCTCGCTGGACCCTCAAATATTGGAAGAAGAAAAAGATATTTCCCGCGAGCAAAATAACGATAAGCCCGATATATATTTTCTTTGGAATCTCTTGACTCATGTCTTTTTCATTATTCTTTCTCTAATTTTATCCCGATAAAAATTATACAGCAACAAGAGAACCATAACAATAAGAAGCGCTGTTTTCCAATCCACGGATTTTAACCACCAGTATCTGGTTTTAAGCTCTATATTGAAATGCACTTCTCTGCCTTCCTCGACCGCAAACGATTTCCCGTCATAAACGGCATAACCGGGGGCCTCGACCTTTAGATAGTACGTGCCTTCCGGCACGACAAACGCGTATTTCCCGGTAACGCTGGATACTTGAGGATTTTCCTGCTGATACTGTTTAGCCGGCCACAGTTCATACTGCTTACCTTCGGGATTTAGCCAGTACAAAGATATCACTGCTCCGGGGATACGGGTTTCTTTTTTGCCGTCTGTCTCATACACATAACCTTCCGGGTCAACCACCGTAATCAGCCGAATCTCTTTAGGTGTTAGCCGCGGGTCCTCGTAGTCCATCACGGTGATAATCTCATATTCTCCATCTACCGACGGGACCTGGATTTCAGCGGTATATATTCCGTCGCCGTCCGGGTCGGAGTACTCAAATTCCTGAAGCACCAGACGCTCCTCAATCTCCTTGGGTTGGTGGGCATTGGTAAGCGTAGGCGGTTTAAACAAAACTGAACCCACAAACGCTCCAAACGGTATTTCATAAGAATCGGGAGAATCTGCCGCCCAAACCTGATTTGGTTTCAGGAAACTTTCGGGAATAGTTTTTTGTTCGGGGGGCGCCACCCGTTCTTTAAATACCACATATCCCCTTACTCGTTTCGTCTTTCCTTCCGGTTTTACCACCAGCTGCATAGTGTTGCCGACAATCGTAGTAATTTTCTGCTCGGTCCTTCCTTTTTCTGTAATCTTCAAAGAAATAGGGAAATCGACAAGTTCACCAGCGCTTCTGGCAAACACAATCTCCGTTGGCAATTTCTGCTTCACGGCAGCCGACAACTTGGCAACCGGCATGCCTTTGGGCGGAAGAATTCCTACCGGTTGCAGTCCCACTGCCTGGGTAAGTCCGGGCAGAGTAAAATCTATGACCCTAAGTTTTTCAACGTCAGTAACCTTGCTTGCTCCTATGCGCTGGAAAGTTTCTCCAAGCTTGGGGAACTTATGGGCTAGGCTCCGAATTTCCCGAGGGAGCGGTGCGAGCACAAACTGTTCCATCGCTGTCTGCGACAACAAATCAAACTTGCCCTTTAGAGAAAGCGGGGCCTCCTTGGGGATCAGTTCCACCTCGACTGTCGGAACAGCCAGTGGCGGCGCTTTGGGGACGAAAAGTTTTAACAAAAGCAATTTCAGTATTTCGGGAAGACGCTCCA
>JACOZA010000001.1 GCA_016181565.1 Candidatus Sungiibacteriota bacterium | reverse complement strand
AGCCAACCGTCCTTGTATTTGCGCCACCGCCTCTCGGAAGTTAACAATATTCTCCAGCGCGTTGGTCAAAGTCTTTCCTGGAGGGACAATGCGGTTATAAAAAACAAGCGCTAGACTATTGCTTTGATTGATAACAAAAAGGCCGATAACCATACTGAAGTTTATAATGAGCGCGATCAGAATCAGTTTCGGCAGGATCGTTTTGACGTTGAAACTTTGCAAATCAAAGATCGTGGTAATCGCGACAATTACGAGGATTATAATGAAAAACATGTTTGCGACGTCCCGCGCCATACCCCAGCCGATTTTTACCGCCGGCGTAGTAGAGATATAATCGCCGATATTTAAGTTAACCGCCGCCGTGAAAAGTGCGCCCGGGATGAGAGTCAGCAGATATCCCAGACTATCAACGATATAGTTTATGGCTTTTAGTATCCAGCAGCCGAAATCGGTGTAGCCGCAAGGAGTATTTTCTAAACGATTGTTTGCCGCGATAACTTCCATCCCGGGCTCTTGGGCTTGGGCGACAAGCGACGGCAGCAATGTCGCCTGCGCGACAGTGACCAAGAGGAGAGAGAGGATAATCAGCTTGTAAGTTCGGTTTTTCATTGCTTAAAAATGTTGTCCAATCCCTGATTGATCAGTTTGCCTACCAGCGAATCAACAATTTGGGCAATCGCTTCGCCGAATTCATCCACCAATTCGCCTTCGCGAAATTCCGACTTTATCGGCTCGGTGGCAAGATCAGCGATGTAAGACCCCGGTGTCACAATCTTTTTCTCGACGCAGACTGTCTGCGGCGCTTGGGGGATGCAATCTCCGGGCGGGTCGTTTGGCCCCTGGCAGCGCTCGCCCGAGGTCGAGTGGAAGTAGCCGCCCTGCACCACCACCTCCTCTTTCACGCATTTTTCAGTGCCAATAAATCCTTTGCCGGAGATAACTTGCGTTTCGCGAGCCCTTTTTGCGGCAGCAACCTCATTAGAGAGTTTCAGCTGTTTGTCGAGATCAACCCAGAGCGGGTCATTTTCCGGAGAGTCTAGGAGAATCTGCTCTCGCAGGGGAAGGTCCCCCGGCGCATGAATCGCCGCAAGATATTGAGGAAAAGACTTTTGGTAGGTGCAAGCCAGCCCCGCCCGGATGTCGAGACTCAAGTTGAGATTTGCGGGGTTTCGCGGAAAGTAATTGCAGAAGTCGATCCCGGTCAGTTTGGAGGCGAAAATGCGCGCGGCGTTTTCGGCGGTTTGCCTGGCGTCGAATTGAAAGTTGGCGACGAAAGTGGGCTGGCCGAAGTTGCCGGTATTTATGTAATTTATGACCATGTTGCGCATGGCGCGGATGATAGTTTTGGCAATGGCCTGCCAGAGGCCGTTCAAGCAATAAGTCCTAAATTTCTCTTGCAGTACTTCCCAAAAAGCGCCAAACTGCGCCGAGTCTTTCAAGCCCTGACCGGCAGGACCGTCTTCTTTCACGGTGTCCTCCAGCAGTCTTGTTGTAGGTACGCTAAGAAATTTTTCTGCGGTCAGCGCAGTTTCGTTCGCTGTTACATGTAGCGCAGCTTTTCCAAGCCCGATCCCGTATCCAATCGCGGTGTCTAGTAACCCGCCTGCGCATTTTGCGCCAAACTCTGTGGCCTGCGCATCGGCGATTCTGGGAAGCGCAATGAACGGGGCAAAAATCGCGATAATCAAAAAACCTATCAGCGCCTCTCTGAAGCCTTTTTTAATATGTGCTGTCTCTCGACTAAACGGGACCATTTCTTTTTACACGGAGCGCTTACCAATTGAAGAATTTTCGAGCCATGTCATTCTCGGCAAACACAATTTTTTGGCCTTGAGTCCATTGCCTCGCTTCTTCCCCGTACATCCGCCCGATGGCGATTTTTGTTTGGAGGTGCCTCTGCAACGCGAGAAGTGTCATGGCCGGATCTTTTTCAAAGTTCTCCATCGCTCGGAGTTCGAATATGGTTTTTAGCGCCAGTTCCGCTCCGCGCTCATGGAAGCTTTTCACAGCCAGCGGCGCGGCAATCAGCTTGTATTCGCTCCAGGACGCTTCTGCGGCCGCGACGTAGTCTTTAAGAAGCGCTTGATTTTCCGATTTGCGGTAGTTATTGACGATTTCTTCGAAAATCTGGAACTCGCTTTTTTCCTGCGAGTCGAAATACTTGCTATAAACCGTTGCGATAGCGTTGAAGTAATGTTTTACAGATTCTTTATCTGTTGCCGGTGAGTAACGCAGCTCCTTTAATCCTTCCGCAACCGTGTTCTGCTCCCGCGACTTGTAAGTTTCGCCGATATTTTGCAGTGAAGAAAGCGGAAGCTCGCTCGGATGTCCTTCTAGGGCGTTCCGCAATGCCCCGCTGTCGATGATGGATTCAGTGAATTTTTGAGTGAGTTCAGCATCGGCGGTTTCCGGCGCGTCGGCGGTGGGTTTCTGCCCAAGGTTGCCTGGACCTCTCACAAGCGGATCCCGCCCCGCTCGCACCTCGTCGCCGTCGGAGATACCGTCCCCGTCGGTATCGGGGTTTTGAGGGTCGGTTTTCCAGATGACCTCCTCCCAGTTTTTGAACCCGTCTCCGTCGGAATCTTCCATCAGCTTATTTTCTGCTATAACTTGGCCCTGATTCTCGACAATGGCGGCGGCCTGGGAAGCTGCCCTATACGAGTAAAAGCCCAGCGACCCCACATATGCCAAAATGAGGAGCAACCCAAACAGGGCAGCCCAAATGACCGCTCGTTTTCTGGTTAGCGAAAACACATGGGAGATTGGTCCCATGTGTTCATTATAGCCCGTAAAACCTATGGATTAGGTGTGTATAACTGCCTAAAATCTTGATGAAGCTCCGCCACGATTGAATTCTAACGCTTCGATGAATAGAAATTCCCCCCCTACTTTAGGCTTGTCCCAACTTTATCAATTTTGAGTCCGGCGCCGATCGGGCAAAAACCAGCGGGGCAGGGCACGCTGCAGGTAATAGATATCGGAAGTGCGATACCCAACGCCCACGGCCCGGGGCGGAAAATCTGATACCAGGCATAAAGGATTGATCCAGCAGTAAACACGAAGCTACCCGGCCACGGCGGTCCAACCGTAATCCACTGCCCCTCTATACAGTAGGTAGAGGTGAGAATGCGCCCGCCGAAAGGTATGAATGGAGAACTGACAGCCATGGCAGTGTTCCTGCCTGATAAGACCGGCATTAAAAACAGCGAAACGATTGCAGCCATAAAAAATAAACCAGCTAAACTGCGGTGTTTCATGCTTATAGGTTAGCTTCTTTCGCCAAGTCTGGCGACGAGGCTTATCCACTGCCTGACATCGAGCTCCTCCGGGCGGCTTCGGGGGGCGATGCCCAGTGAGGCAAGAATAATTTCCAGCGACGGTTTATTGATTGAGGTTTGGCGCACGAGCGAGTTTAGAAGGGTTTTGCGCTTGGTCTGAAACGCCGCGCGCGCGATTCTGAAAAAATCGGATTCAGAGACGCCGTTCTTCGAAAAAATACTTTTGGAGATGTTTTCTATTTTAATCACCGCAGCCTCCACCTCCGGCGCCGGCCAAAATGCGCTTTTAGGAATTGTAAATAATATTTTCGGCGTGCCGTAAAGTTGCACAGCAAGCGCCAGGAGATTCATATGCGGCGGCTTTGACACGATACGCTCCGCAACCTCTTTTTGGATGGTAAAAATAATGTCTTTCGGTTGCGGAACTTCTTCTAGGAGTTTTCGAATCAATCGCGCTGTAAGATAATACGGAAT
>JACOZA010000018.1 GCA_016181565.1 Candidatus Sungiibacteriota bacterium | reverse complement strand
GGCATACTTCGCACTGATGGAGCAAGTTCAGATACGCCCGAGATAAAATAGGAAATGCCGCGCAACGATGGCAGGCGCGTCCCGTCAATGTATCGCTTTGCGTTCTTATAGAGCGACTCGTCATAAAAAGCTCGATCTAGTCGGCGTGAAGTCGCCGCAACCGCCTCCTGCCAAACTTTTCGAATCGCTTCCCCCTGGTACGGAATCCTATTGATGTTCGTATTGCGCTGGCGTTCACATATTCTCTCCAGAGCTTTAGCCTTTCGCACCACGGTGAAACCAATTTCACTTTGAAAACGTTCAATAAAGTCGCCATAGATCATTACATAATATTGAAGCTGATTGTTATAGAGTTTTTTCCGTTCATAGGAGCGATGGATAATGCCGAGATTCAAAAGCATAGTGCTTACTTCCCGGATAAGCGCCGGGCTTGCACTCGAAAGGCAAACGCCTCCATTCCGTTCCACGCCTCCATCGGTGTCAAAGAGACCGCGCAGGTACGAGACTACAAACTCGCGCGGTGCGATGCGAACCCACTCTGGAACACGCTTCCCTCGAGCATATGTTTCCCCCAAGCCCCATTCTCAAAGTTTTGCTTTGGCGCCGCCGTTGATCATTTCGTAATCATAGGGGCGCGAAGCGCTTTTTGAAAAAGTCGCACCGAGAATTTCTTCGGCGATTTGTTGCACGCGCCCGAGTATTTCATTGTCTGCTGTTGATATAACGATGCGGTTCTTTATCGTTAGACAGCCGTCGCCGGTCAACACGCCCAAGAGGTAAGCAACGTCGGGGCTTGGAATTTTGGTATGCCGGCCAAAAACGTTGGTGTTGTAGCCAATCACCACCCATTCACCTTCGCGAATTTCGTCAAGCCGCTTGAAAAGAAAATTACCGGATATTGGGTCAACCGCGACAATGGGATGCTCGTGGGTTCCTTCTATGGTTGCCCCGACATCAGTGTTTAACCGGATTGTTTTTTGCGCGCCGAGATTATACCAATGAGAGGCGCCCACTTTTCTGAAATCGAGTGTATTTGGGTCCACAGCCACAATATCAAGCCCCTCCACAGTTGAATTGTCGCGCACCGTAAAATACTTTGGCACGTCCTCTATAGGAATGCTGCCCTTATTGGTAACTAGAACAGTGTCGCCAGTCACACATTTTCCCGTACCCGGCGCGCCCATCAGCAAAACGCCGTGAGGAATGCGCGCGCCGATATCAAAAAACTTTTTGGGATTTTTCAGGAAATCTACAATCTCGCGGAGTTCCTCTTTCGCCTCCTTCGCCCCGGCGACATCCTTGAAGGTGGTCCGCTCGCGGGTATTTTCCGCGGTTACGAGCCGCGCCCGCGACTGCCCGAAAGTGAAGGCCTGGGCCGAGCCTCTCTGGACTTGGCGCGCCGTCCACCAGATGAAAAAACCGATCAAGAGGAGAGGCGCAAGAAAAGGAATTACGACGCCGAACCAATAGGCCGCGCCGCTTGCGGCTTTGACTTCCAAAGTTACGGCTTTAAGTTTCTCCTGATCCACGCCGTAATTTTTGAGCGTCTCGGAAAGCCCGGCCTCGCGCTCTTTTTGCGAACGCGCCTCCGAGCCGTCCTTCATCACGATGGTTAAGAGATCGTCTTCAACGGTGATTTTATCAACTTTACCCTCGTTGATTTGGGCGACAAGATGGGAAAGCGAAATTTCCTGGCGCTCTTTGAACTGGCCCTGAATAAGCGCGTAGCCGCCGGAGAGCAGGACGAAAATAATAAGGGCGTAGACGAAAGCCTTGGAAAAGTTTTTCATAGGCGAAATCAAAGATCGCTTAATATCCGGGATACGGCATTCTTTAGCGGTTGCAAGTCGCTGATAATTACTTTCCAGACCCGTTCCAAAGAAACCCCGGCGTACTCATGAATCAAAATATCTCTCATGCCAGCAATTTGTTTCCACTGGGTCCCTGGGTATTTTTCCTTCAGATCGTTCGGAAGATTTTTGACCGCTTCCCCAATAATTTCAAGCCGCCTTATGACGGCATCCTGACACTCGGTATTACTCTTGAATTCATCGAACGCAACGCCGCTGGTATATTCCTCGATTTTGGCGACACTATCAAGTATATCTTCCAGATATACTCGTATTTCCTTTTTCATAGGAGCGCAACCTCGCTATGCAGAATTTTATCTTTTAACGACGGCTTTACAGCCTGATACTCCACCAAATCAACTTTTCTCCCGAGTTGCTCTTCAAGCTCCTGCTTTAGGCCCACAAACTCAAGCAGGCCGATGTCTTTTTTGATGTCAACTAGAATATCTATGTCGCTAGACCCCCCAAGTTCGCCCCTCGCCGCCGAACCAAAGAGCCCGGCACGCTCAATGCCGTAAGACCGCAGCACGGGGATGATTTTACTGCGGATTTCCTCCATGGTTGTAACCGTGGTTGTAGCCATTTTAGCAGATGCTGCTTATGAAAAACATTTTTCCCTTCAACTTGTTTCTGAACTAGTTATGGGTCCGAGGATGAGAGCGAAAATAAACATCGGCGGATAGACAGATGTTTTGGAAATATTTTTCATAACAGTTTTTAAGTGTAGCAAACTTTTAGCTACAAATCAAGAAAAAATATAGAGTACACATTGTGGGATAAAGGCGCGGATTTAAACCGCATATCTAATTAGTAACGGACGAAATAAACTCCACAAAGCTGGAATCAAAAACTTTTGTTCCAACCCGATTTCTTGATCTGGGAGTATAGGGGTCCAACTTTGCCCCAGCCGCAGGTCTTGGATTAAAAAAATGAGCACGTAACTCGCGCTCACCTAGAAGTTGCCTCCAACCCGCTGTTAATGGCGAAACGCGATGCGTGCTGTTAAAGGGTCCTCCTTATTGAACTTTATCTCTGCGACACCCGACTTGAGCGTGCCCTTTAGCGTGATAATATCCCCATCCTGCTCAACACCGAGAACTTCAAAGTCGTTAAGGTTGTGCGACCTATCTGCCCACCAAAAGTCAACCCGAATTACGTCGCCAACCTTGAAACTAGCCCAGTTCTCGAAGCTGCCAGGCAGGCCAACTGCCAACGACTCTGGCATATACGTTCGCTCATCAATGCGTACTTTTTCAGGTACGTCCGGCGGAATTCCATCCATCGACGCTTCCATACTCCCCTCCTGGTTTTGTCTGTTTCCTCCTTCACTCATGCTTGTATACTAACGTATTGCTGGTGACTAATGCAACATTTAAACGCGAACTCAGCGAACAAAATGGTAAAGTCGGCGCGCCGCCATTCATGCGGGAACAGGAACGTGATGAATAACCAATCTGGACTACTCCAAAAGCAAAACCCGCGGTCGCTTTCTAGCGCGCGGGCAATACGGGGCTTTCGTCCTCGTCTATGGTGACCCCGCTCGGGATCTCGGTTTCCGCGAGCCACAGCTCGCGCTCCGGCTCCGGGACCCCGCCGAGGCAGCGGTTGAGGTAGCTCCTCCGGATGCGCATCTTCGCCGGAGGGATTTTCTCATCGCCGAGGGGTGGAGCGATGAAGCACCACGCCTGCGGCGCATCCGCCGGATAGCCGGCGAGCCCGTCGGTCACGTCCAGCAAGTCGTAGCCCGGCTCGGTGCGGGCTAGCTTTGCGAACCCGGGCAGGGTGACGTCGAACAAGGTCCCCCACACCCCGTTCCCGTCCGGCTCGATCTCGCGGAGGGTCAGATAAAGATGCTCCCTACCCTCCTTGCGAAAGGTTCGCTGGTAGCCGCGCAAAGTAGCGTCGGCGGTGATCTTCCCTTCGAACCTCTCTCTCAACGTCTTCGGGTTCAAAAGCGACCCATACCCGAAAACGCGGACCA
>JACOZA010000054.1 GCA_016181565.1 Candidatus Sungiibacteriota bacterium | reverse complement strand
TTTAGATAAAATCCTATTCTCCATTTTATAAAATTAATAAATTGTTCTTGATTGAACTGCTTGAAGATATCAGAGCTATGCAAATATTGCGATATCTTATTTAATGATATAAAAAAGTCAATCATATTAAACTTTTTGAGCATTGAAGGACACAAATCTGAAATAAATTTTTTATGGGGTAGGTTATAAAGCTCTCCCTTAAAGGAGTAGTCATATGCCTTTTTATTGTCTTGAAATAGCAAGATGTATTCTGCTAGAACTTCATATGATATAAATCTCAACGAAGGTATTTTTGCAAAAAGATTATCATAAACCTGCTCAAATTCTCCATAAGATAATTTGTCTAATTTATAACCTACAAATGTATTAATTAGTTCTTTATTATTCATAATCTGATTGAATACTCTTTTTTCAAGTTCTTTGATGAAAGAGACGTCTATTTGCGGTTTCAAATTTTTCCAGGTCTGACATTCTATCTCTCCAAAATTAGTATAATCGACTCCCCAATTTTTCACATTGGTAGTATTTTCTTTATCGGGTGTAATTTCTATACAGATTGCACTAATCTTTTTTTTAGTATTTTTTGGAAGCTGAAAGAAAAAATATTGTTCAAAAATGTTATGCACTGTATTATCCTGGTGTACTGGGGAACAATACACTGCCGCACCCAATCCCCCTCCACTCGCGAATACTTTACCGGTCTTTAAAATTTCATTAAAAGAGGGGGTTAAATGAACCAACATTATTCTTTTAAAATCTAGATTGTATGTGTTAGAAATTAGTACTCTGCCATTTGGAGCATTTTTTACAAAAAAGTTGAACCATGCTAAGTCTAACTCTTTAATAAATTCTTTTTGGGAGAGGTTTAACATACTTTCATTATGAGCATATAAGTCTGTCTTACTTTTTTCTTCAGTATAATTAAACCATTTTATGTTGCTCATTTCAAATCTTAAGATATTTTTTTATTAGTTCGTTTATTTTTTCAGGAGATAATTCGCCATCAATAACCTGAATATTAAATCTGGAGTCTCCGATAATCTCACTAACCACCCGTTCATATAATTCGTAATATCGGGATAAATTATTTCTTCTAAACTCCTTTTTGTCTGGCTGGTCCATTGCGGGGTTGCATCTGTCGATTAATGTCTTTTTTGAAACATTAAATATAAATGTAATCTGAGGTATGACTGACTGAATTTTCTTTTTATTCTTAGGATTTACAGAAGTTAATGCTTCATCTAAACTTATATGGGGCATGATCTGTCGCATTGAAAATAATCTGGAGATAAAAGTTCTATCCATTAATAAGAAGGCACAATCTGAATTGGATTGTTTGGCAATTTGAGGTAATCTTCTATTTGCATGATATGTTGCTTCTCTAGAAAGTCTTTGATAAAGTAAATTTCGTCTTTGAATTTGATCTTCTAACGATTCTTCTTTTTGAAAAAAGTTCTAACTCCCGTCAGGGGTATAAAATTGTTGGCTTATTTACTTTATATATTCTTCAGGGCGGCTAACGGGAATTGAACCCGTGATAAGAGCTCCACAAGCTCCTGTGTTACCTCTACACCATAGCCGCCATACGCTAGATTCTGGGAGCAAAGATAGCAACCAGTCACTAGTAAACGACCGCGAACCATTTACTAGTGGCTAGGCACTAGTTGCTGTCATTGGCTTAAGCCTTTTTGCACAGCCAAAGAATCCTGAAAAGGATGCGACATTCCTTTCAACCGAGAGAACTTATTCTACCCGAAGCAGCAGCGCTCCTTCGCGGGCTTTGCCCTCGACTTTAACCGCGACCTCGTCCCCCGCCCGAGCCGCCTCGACGGGTTTATGGTCGAGCTGTAGGGAAGCAATGCTCTGCTCCCATTCGCGATCGCCGTCTTTGACCTTTACCCGATCGCCAAGGCGCAATGGCTGCCGAAGCGCTACCACCGCAACGCTAAGTTTGCCGTAGTAGTGTGTGACCTTTCCGATTGGCGTCTCCATACCTTCATTAAGCCAGCTTATTTGAAAAAATCAAGGTACTATGACATCATCTAATAACGAATCTATTTCGAATAAACGAATTCGAATATTCGTTTTTGATTCGCTATTCGTTGATGAGATTACTCGCTGATGTCAAGTTAGCACCACTCCGTGACGAGCAAAGAGCCAAATGAAAAGAAGCTGATTAACCCGGCGCTCCCCGGCGGTTTTCGTGATGCCCTGCCGGAGGATATGATCGCCAAAAACGCCATGATGGATACGATCCGAGGCGTCTTCGAACGATTCGGGTTTGACCCGATGGAGACGCCTGCGGTCGAGCGCAACGAAGTGCTTGTCGGAGGCGAGGCGGAATCCGACAGAATTATTTTTCGCGTAGCGCCGGCGGTTCGCGGTGAAGTAAAAGATATAACTCGAGACGAAACCTCGCTGCGTTTCGACCTTACCGTCCCGCTCGCCCGAGTTCACGCAAATGGACATTGATACCATTGGCACAACTTCGCTCGATGCCGATGCGGAAATTATCCAAGTGATATACGAGACGTTAAAAACTCTCGGCGTGGATCAATTTGTAATCCGCATCAACGATAAGCGCGACGTCTTGCGCCGGCTGATTGAATTTGGCATCACCAAAGAACGTGAGCGCCGGACTCTAATCGCGATTGATAAAAAAGACAAGATGTCACCCGAAGAATGGGAAACTGCAGTTTCGGAAGCATCCGGCCTCGGACTTGAAAAAACCAAAAAGTACCTCTGGAAAATCTCCGGCGAGAACGGACTTGAAGAGAGCTTCGTGCGCGACCTGCGCTTGAAAACCGAAAAATTAGGCGTGCCGCAATCATACTTGCGCTACGATGCGGCGCTTGTCCGCGGGTTCGGCTACTACACCGGAGCAATTTTTGAAGCGGCGCTCTTAGAAATTCCGGAAATAGGCTCCGTCTTCGGCGGCGGGCGTTTTGACGGACTCACCGCGCGATTCTCCACTCAATCGCTTCCGGCCGTCGGCGCCTCCATCGGGGTGGACCGCTTGTTTGCCGCACTCGAACGCCTAGGGAAAATCAAAAAACAAAAAACCCTGACGGAAGTTCTGGTGTTTGATCTCGGCGACGCTTTTGAAGACCAATACATCGAATTTGTTACCATCCTGCGAAAATCCGGCGTCTGCGCCACCAAGTACCTCGGCGAAGACAAAGCTTTTCAAGCGCAACTCGCCTACGCCGTGAAGCAGGAAATTCCCTACGTTCTGATCTACGGCGACAAAGAAAAAGACCGCAAGGTGGTGCAGTTAAAAAACTTGCAGACGAATACCCAGCAGGAAATCGCCATCGAAAAACTGGAAGAAGCCGTAAAAATCGCGCGCTGATGTGCGCCTATTATTGCGCGAACGGTTCGCGCCGTGTTTTTAGCGCCCCCATACACGTTTATGTTAATACAGCAACATGAACGTGTATTAGTTCATCGTGATACTCCCCAACGTGCCGAAATGTTCCGAAACAAACCCGAGAAGTTTACCGTGCGCGAAAGCTATAGAGATACTTATCAAGATCAACCCTGTAAACATTATGGCTGAATGCTACCTTAATCCCCTCACGTTTCAGCAGCCGCGCTTGTTCTGATTGCGGCCAGCGCGGATTTTGAATCGAGATACAGCCTTGGGAGTTAATCACTCTCTGCCAGGGAACTTCCGAATTTTGCGGCAGAGCACGCAGGGCAAAACCGACGACTTGCGCCGCGCGCGGGGTGGAAATCAACGCAGCAATCTGGCCGTAGGTTGCAACTTTCCCCTTCGGGACCTTTGCCACAAGCTTATATACTTCTTGGTAGAAGTTCATATTGGCAACTTCTGGGAGATTTTGCTCCCACGCAGATTTACCCTTCTGGTCCAGTATTCTTGAAATAGCGCGAACCCTCACCAACGCCTTACCTGCCCGCCGTTTGCCTACGCCCCTGGAGGGAATCGGACCCTCATAACCGGCTTAGAAGTCCGGTGTTCTGTCTTCACCCCGTTACATCCAATGCAGGATACTTAAATTAGTGCGAACCCATTTCGCCGCCGCAGGCGGCGAGCCTGCCTGCCGGCAAGGCAGAGAAATCCCCCCGCGAAAAATCCGAAATGCGACGCCTGCCCGCCGAAGCCTCGGCGCAGGCGGGGAACGCCGCAGTTTTATTGAGAGAGTACCGCGCAAATATCGCAGTGGCAAGATCCGGTGTTCGTGATTGGATGCGGAGCGCCACTATTCTTGTAGGCACAAAATCAGTCCGGCTTCCACGTGAAGGCCAGCTGTTCGAGAGCTATTGACTGAGAAACCAGGGGCGAGTTGCGGGGTCGGACTTAAAGAAGTCGAGCAACCGCTCGGCAACCTTGTCGGCACCGCGCCCGGGATGGGTCGAGGGATGGATTCCATCACTAAAGTCAGTACAGAGCCAGGCAAGATCGTCTGATCGGGGTACCGTTCCATCGGCCCAGAGGTATGGTCCCCAGGAAAGCCAGGGCGCCCTTACCTCTCCCCGCGCCGGATCGTAATTGAGATCTGGTGATCCGTTCAGCTGATCCTCCACGAGCCACTTAACGGTGAAGCCATTTTCGTATGCGTACGGCTCCCGGGCGAAGTGGGTCTCGTGGTATCCGCCATAAATTCGGCTCGAGATGAACATTAATTTCGCGTTCGGGAAATGTGCCTTGACCTCTTGGGCAATAGTTCGGTAGTACTCTTTCTCCGTGAGTGCGTCCTGTGGGAATGGTTGGAGCGCAAACCCAGTATCCTTGAACCAAACGGTTACTACCTGGAGCGGCGTTACCCCCTGTTGGTTTAGGATGTTGAGCGCTTTCGTCCAGTAGTCGGTAGTGGTGGCCGCAATGACATTTGCCGTATAGCCACCGATGGCGCCATTGACAATCATCAGGCGAGAATCTTTTGCAGGATCGAGTGCGGCACGTTTGTAGAAGGCGTAGCTCTCCCCTTGGACATTCGACATTCCGATCGTGAAGAGGACTTTCTTCCCCGTAGGATTGGGATTACCGTTTCCGTCAAGCGGCACGATGGTATTTGCCAGCGCGATTCCCGCCGCTTCGTGACCGGCGGGGCGGACATTCGTTCCCCCCGTGTACAGTCCCCCCTCATAGCCCTGGTACGTTCCCGCGCCGAGCTCGGTGAGCGGGGTGAAACCGAAGGAGGGATGCGCTTCGCACCACTGGTTGATGCGCATGGTTATCGTCTCTCCGCCGGTGTTACCGTTCGAATCGAAGGCCCGCACCGTCAGGGGCACGTACTTTATGGTGCTGGTGAATTGCGCCGCGTTGAAGACCCATTCGTACGGGGCTGCACTATCTACCCCCAGGACGCTGCCATCAACCATGAACTCCACGCGATCGATTGCAATGTTGTCCCAGGCAGCAACACTGATGGTCGTCGTACCGAAGATGCCGTCGGCATTATTGCCGTTCAGGTAGGCGGGAGGATCGGTAATGTAGACGAGCGGTCGCATGCTCTGGGGCGAGGTCACGATCGGTTCGCCGAGCACCTCGGCCATCAAAGAGGTATGGGTGACCGCCGCTACATTCGAGGCTGAAATGTTTGATCCCGACCGGATCCCAAATTCGATCCCATCGAGCTTGGCGGGAGTCCATGGCTGGGCATCGTTGGGATCGAATCCATCAATCCGTAGCAGTGCCGGACCGAATGCGGTGGTGAACGTGCGTGATACGGCCGAGGTGGTGCTCGCCGAACGGAGGATGAGATCGTTGATTGAACTCAGCGGCTGGGGTCCCTCCATCCGCCCAATCACCACCAACTGCACGGGTCCGATCACCCGTTGGTCAATGCCGAGCGTTTGGGCGGAGGGATGCTGGAAGGTTTCTGTTTCCCCCGGCGTTTGGGATTGGATGACCGTCGTACTTCCATCGTGCGGAGTCTCGTCGACGTCAGCAAACGTGCCAGTCCACTGCCGGAACGCGACATCGATGCTGTCTCCCGTGGGGTCCAGGCGAATGATGCTCCCCCTCGCCGGCCACCCTCCAGCTGTACTGTTTACCCTGATGTCGTCGATGAAACTGGGGATGCTGGTGCCGCTGAGGTAATAGTGTGACAGGTAGAGTGAAGAAATTTGGGCGTTCCCGGCTCGTGCGGTTGTGGTGCCGATAATCATTCCATCGTCAACGCGAAACTCCATGACATCGTTTCGGTCGGCATCCGATCCCAGCCGGTTGACGTTGAGGTGTAGCGAAATGTCGTGCCACTCGAAGGGCGTTATCAGAAAAGTCCCCTGGGAAACCCCGCCCTTGTCGATCACCTCGAAGATGCCGTCGGTGCGTAACCGCAGCTGGCCGATAACCTGTCCGCCGCTCCCCGTGAACGAAACGATTGGTTTGTTCGCGGTCGGATTGCGCCCGATCCAGAAAAAACTGAATCGCACGAACTCCTCATCGCCCGGACTCGCCATGAGCCTTAGGAT